>DAOVHN010000110.1 GCA_030671915.1 Pseudomonadota bacterium | reverse complement strand
GTCGCCGGCAATGGCTTTGTCCTGGGCCTGGCGGAAGGCTTTGGTGTGCTGGAAGGTGACCGGGCCGACGGCCAGCCCCGTTGGCCCGCCGTCGTCGAACAGGCGGCAAGGGACAAAATGGGTGCGGTCTTCGATATCCACCTCGGCCCGGCGCAGGGCGGCGGCCAGCATGCGCATGGCCTGGGTCTCGTCGACCTCGCGGCCTTGATGGATGAAGCGGCCGGTCAATTCGCTTTGGATCAGCTCAGCCAGGGCGTCCGGCGAAATGCGACCGCGCGCCTCTGGCGAGGAGGCCAGGTAGCGATGCGCCATCGCCGACAGATGCGCTTGCGGAATAGCGGTATCGGCGCGCACCGCGTCCAGGATCGCGTTGATATCGTCGACATGTCGTTCGATCTCAGTCATCGCCGTCGGCGATGCGTTTCAGCCGGTAGAGCTCTTCCAGAGCCTCGCGTGGGGTCAGGTTGTCGGGGCTGATTTCGGCCAATGCCTCCTCCACCGCCGATGGCCCGGTGGGGGCGGCGGATGGTGCGTCTTGCGGCGCCACCGCGAACAGGGGCAAATCGTCGGCCAGCCTGGCCACCGCGCCGGATTGTTCGCCGGTCTCCAGCGTCTTCAGCACGTCCTCGGCGCGGGTGATAACCGCATCGGGCAGGCCGGCGAGCCGCGCCACATGGATGCCGTAGGACCGGTCGGCGGCGCCGGGCTCGACCTCGTGCAGGAAGACCACGTCGCCCTGCCACTCCTTGACCCGCATGCTGTGCGGCTTCATTGCCTCCAGCCGCGAGGCCAACGCGGTGAGTTCATGGTAATGCGTCGCGAACAGGGCGCGGCAGCGATTCGCCTCATGCAGATGCTCGACGCAGGCCCAGGCGATCGACAGCCCGTCGAAGGTGGCGGTGCCGCGGCCGATCTCGTCCAGGATCACCAGCGCGCGCGGTCCCGCCTGGTTCAGGATCGCCGCGGTCTCGACCATTTCCACCATGAAGGTGGAGCGTCCGCGCGCCAGATCGTCCGCCGCGCCGACGCGGCTGAACAGCCGGTCCACGATCCCGATACGGGCGGCGGCGGCGGGTACGTAACAGCCGCTCTGGGCCATCACGGCGATCAGGGCGTTCTGGCGCAGGAAAGTACTCTTACCCGCCATGTTGGGGCCGGTTACCAGCCACAGGCGGCGGTCTTCCGCGAGGTCGCAATCATTGGCGACGAAGGCGCTTTCCTGCGATGCCTCCAGCGCGGCCTCGACCACGGGGTGCCGGCCGCCCTCGATATGGAATGCGCGGGAGTCGTCAACGACCGGGCGGCAATAGCGGCGCTCGGCCGCCAGTTCGGCGCTGGCCGCCGCGACGTCCAGCCGGGCCAGGGCGGCGGCCATGCGGGCCAGCGGCTCGGCGCGGCTTGTCACTTCGCCCACCAGATCCTCGAACAGCCGCAGCTCCACCGCCAGCGCCTTGTCCGCGGCCTCGGAAATCGAACGGGCCAGTTCGGCCAGTTCCACCGTCGAATAGCGCACCGCCCCGGCCAGCGTCTGGCGATGGATGAATTCCTCGCCCAGCTTGTCGGCATGGATCGGCGTGACCTCGACGAAGTAGCCGAGCACGTTGTTGTGCCGCACCTTCAGCGAGCCGATGCCGGTTTCCTTGCGGTAGCGCGCCTCCAGATTGGCGATCAGGCGTCGGCTTTCGTCGCGCAACTGGCGCAACTCATCCAGCTGTAGCGCGTAGCCGGCGGCGATAAAGCCGCCGTCGCGGGCCTGCAGCGGCATGTCCTCGGCCAGCGCGCGGTCCAGCCGGTCGCGCAGTCCCTCGTGATGGCCGAAATCCTCCAGCGCCGCGCCGATGCCCGGCGGCGGCGCGAGGGCAGCCATTTCGGCACGGATGGCCTCCGTCCGTTTCAGCGTTTCGCCGATGGCGGAAAGATCGCGCGGTCCCCCACGCGCCAGCGTCAGGCGCGACAACGACCGTTCGGCATCCGGGCTACCGCGCAGGGTGCCACGCAGGGAATCGCGCAAGCCCGATTCGTCGAGGAAGAACTGCACCATGTCGAGCCGCGCGTCGATCGCGGCCGGGTCGGTCAACGGGGCCGCCATCCGCGCCGCCATCAGCCGCGCCCCGCCGCCGGTTACCGTGCGGTCGATAACGGACAACAGGCTGCCCTTGCGATCGCCGGAGAGGGTGCGGGCGAGTTCCAGATTGCGTCTGGTCGCGGCATCGATCTCCATCACCGCATCGACCGCCAGCCGGCGCGGCGGGTCGAGGCGCGGCAGCTTGCCGACCTGGGTCAGCTCGACATAATCAACCAGCGCGCCGGCCGCCGCCAGTTCCGGCCGCCCGAAGGCGCCGAACCCGTCCAGCGCCGCCACGCCATACAGCGCTTCCAGCCGCTTGCGGCCGTTCTGCGAATCGAATCGGCTGCCGGGCAGGGGCGAGAGCGCCGACTTCCAGTCGCCCAGCAGCTCGAACAGTTCGGGCCGTTCCAGCAGCTTTTCGGGCAGAATCAGCTCGCCCGGTGCAATGCGGGCCAGCACGGCGCCAAGCGACGCGTCGGTCACCGGCTGGACCAGGAACTCGCCGGTCGATACGTCCATCCAGGCCAGCCCCAGCTCACCCGCCGCGACGGCGAGGGCGGCGAGGTAATTATGCGCCCTGGCATCCAGCAGCGTGTCCTCGGTGATGGTGCCGGCGGTGACGAGCCGCACCACCGCGCGCTGGACCACCGATTTGGCGCCACGTTTCCTGGCCTCGGCCGGGTTTTCCATCTGCTCGCAGACCGCCACCTTATGGCCGGCCCGGATCAGGCGCTGCAGATAGCCGTCGGCGGAATGGACGGGCACACCGCACATCGGGATGTCCTCGCCCTCGTGATGGCCGCGCTTGGTCAGCGTAATATCCAGCGTGGCCGAGGCCTTCACCGCGTCCTCGAAGAACAGCTCATAGAAATCGCCCATCCGGTAAAACAGCAGGCAATCGGGATTGGCCTGCTTGATTTCCAGATACTGGGCCATCATCGGTGTGATGGCGGGTTTGGCGGCGGGCTTGCTCATGGAAGAGGAAAATAGCATGCGAAGCCACCGGTGGGTAATACCAAGGCCCGGTGATAATGACTCATTTCCCTGAAAAGCTGTGGACAAACAGGCGTCGGTAATCGGACTATGCGTTATGAACCGCCCAACCGGGTGGGCAGGCCCATACCCGGCAGCCAAGGCATCAATATATGAACAGGCAGGCTTAAGTTATGGACGACACAAGCTTTACCGACGAAGAGGCGCTGCAATTCCACTCCAGCGGCCGCCCCGGCAAGTTAGAGATTGCGGCCACCAAGCCACTGACCACCCAGCGCGACCTGACGCTGGCCTATTCGCCGGGTGTTGCGGTCCCTTGCCTGCGCATCGCCGATGACGAGGCCTTATCATACAAATACACCAACCGCGGCAATGTGGTGGCGGTAATTTCGAACGGCACGGCAGTACTGGGGTTGGGCCATATCGGTGCGGCCGCCGCCAAGCCGGTGATGGAGGGCAAGGCGGTGCTGTTCAAGCGGTTCGCCGACATCGACGGCATCGACCTGGAGGTCGACACCACCGACGTGGACGAATTCGTCAATTGCGTGCGCTACCTGGGCAAGGGAATCGGCGGCATCAACCTGGAAGACATCAAGGCGCCGGAATGTTTCGTGATCGAGCAGCGCCTACGCGAGTTGATGGATATCCCGGTATTCCATGACGACCAGCACGGCACCGCCATCATCACCACCGCCGGCCTGATCAACGCGCTGCAACTGACCGGGCGGACGCTTGGAGACAGCAAGATGGTTGTCAATGGCGCGGGCGCCGCGTCCATCGCCTGTGTTGAGCTGCTGAAGGCCATGGGCATGAAGCATGACAATGTCATCCTGTGCGATTCGAAAGGCGTCATATATCAGGGCCGCGAGGAGGGGATGAACCAGTGGAAATCGGCCCACGCCGCCAATACCGACGCGCGGACGCTGGCCGATGCGATGAAGGGTGCCGACATCTTTGTCGGCCTGTCGGTCAAGGGCGCGGTGGACAAGGAGATGGTTGCCTCCATGGCGGCCAGGCCCATCGTCTTCGCCATGGCGAACCCGGACCCGGAAATCACGCCCGAGGAGGTGCGCGAAGTCCGCGACGATGCAATCACCGCAACCGGCCGGTCGGATTATCCGAACCAGATTAACAACGTGCTGGGCTTTCCCTATATTTTCCGCGGGGCGCTGGATGTGCGGGCCAGCACGATCAATGACGAAATGAAGATCGCGGCGGCCCATGCGCTGGCCGAACTGGCGCGCGAGGATATCCCCGACGAGGTCGATAAAGCCTATGGCGGCCAGCGGCTGCGTTACGGCCCCGACTATATCGTGCCGGTGCCGTTCGACCCCCGCCTGATCGTGGCGGTACCCAGCGCCGTGGCCAAGGCGGCCATGGACAGTGGCGTGGCCAGGCGGCCGATCGAGGATATGGACCAGTACCGGCGGGAGCTGACTCAGCGGCTGGACCCGACGGCGTCGAGCCTGCAGGTGGCGTTCGAGGTCGTGCGCGCGAACCCGCGGCGCGTGGTCTTCGCGGAAGGCGAGGAAGAACAGGTGATTCGCGCGGCACTCGCCTTCAGGAACGCGGGCTATGGCACGCCGGTGCTGATCGGCCGCGAACACCGCATCAAGGAAACGATGAAATCGATCGGGCTGGACGAATCGGCCGATCTGGAAATTCATAACGCCCGCCTGAGCTCCGACAACGCGAAATATGCGGAATTCCTTTATGGCCGGCTGCAACGACAGGGTTACCTGTTCCGGGACTGCCAGCGCCTGGTCAACCAGGATCGGAATGTTTTCGCGGCCTGCATGGTGGTGCAGGGGGACGCGGACGCCATGGTCACCGGCGCGACCCGCAGTTTTTCAGTTGCCCTGGAGGACATCACCCGGGTGATCGACCCGAGGCCGGGCGAACGGGTTATCGGCCTTCAGATGGTGGTCGCGAAGGGCCGTACGGTCTTTATCGCCGACACCAACGTCCATGAAGTGCCAGGGCCCGAGGCCCTGGCGGACATTGCGATGCAGAGCGCGGCCATGGCCCGCCAACTGGGGCAGGAGCCCCGCGTCGCGCTGCTGTCTTTTTCTAATTTCGGCAACCCGGTTCTGCCCGCCGCCGAACGCATCCGCGAGGCCGTCTGCATCCTGGACAGCCGCAAGGTCGATTTCGAATACGATGGCGAAATGTCGGCCGACCGGGCGCTGAACTATGCATTACTGAAGCGCCTCTATCCCTTCTGCCGGCTGTCGGGACCCGCGAACGTGCTGGTCATGCCGGCGCTGCACAGCGCCAATATCAGCGCAAAGCTGCTGCAGGAACTGGGCGGCGGGTCGGTGATCGGGCCGATGCTGCTGGGCCTGTCGAAGTCGGCGCAGATCGTTCCGATGGGCTCCACGGTCAGCGATATCGTGCATGCGGCGGCGCTGGCGGCGCTGGCGGCACACGACGCCATCCCGTCCTGATTTTTCTCAAACTGCCAAAGGGGCAGGAATCGACCGGGTTCCCGCCCCTGTTCTGTCCGAACGGCAATTTTTTGTGGCGCTTCGGGCACCGGTGTTATGCGTTTTTTAACATTCCCCCTTTTTAATCCAGGGGCGGGAGTTTGAACTGGACGGGTTTCAGTCCCGCGCCACTGGGAAACCGGGATGGCAACGGTATTTTTCGTTGGGAGCGGGACACCGATGCGCGTAATCACCTTCGCCTGTCAAAAAGGCGCCGCGGGCAAGACCACCCTGGTCGGACATGTCGGGGTACAGGCCGAAATTGCCAGCGCCGGCCCCGTCGTGCTTCTGGATACGGACCAGCAAGGGGCGCTTGCCGAGTGGTGGAATTCGCGCCAGCCCGAGCAGCCTGCCTTCGCACATGCCGTTATCGACCAATTGGCCGAGACCGTTGGCCAGTTGCGGGAGATGGGCTTTGGCCTATGCGTCATCGATTCAGCTTCGGCCATCAGTCCGACGATCGAACAGGTGATCGCTATTTCGGATCTGGTGGTGATTCCCTGCCGCCCCAGCCCCCACGATTTGCGAGCAGCGACGAAAACAATCGACCTTGTGGATCGCCTGGGCAAACAGAAGGTTTTCGTCCTGAACGGCGCCACGGAGGGTGACCGCCTGACCGATGAGGCACGAGCAGTCCTGTCGGAAGCGGGTCCGGTATGCCCGGTCGCGATTTACAATCACCCCGACTATGCTGACAGTATGTTCGATGGGCTGACGGTTATGGAGGCCGCGCCGGGCGGCGAATGCGCGCGTGAAATCGAGGCGCTGTGGAACTTCCTGTCCGGCGTGCTCGATCAGACCACGCCGCGGGTCGCGGACGCCCCGATCACCACACAGCGTGGTGCGTCGGCCTGATTCGCCTTTCCGGAGGCTAATTCGAGCGCGATCCTTTCCTCCGATCTTGTAATCCCGATTGCCCCGGGTGGCGCCATGGCAGCGGTGTCACTAACACCTGACTTCGGTAACTACAACTTGTTGGCGGGAGCAGCAACTTAGCCACGAGATAAAGTGTATAATATAGTTAACATATTATTGCCGTAATGGCTTTATAGTACTTTGCACGGGGCTAGCAATTTATTTTGGATTTTAGATAAAATGCGGAAATAGATTTATTTAAGTCTATTTATATGGCTTTCATTACTATATTAACCGTGAATTAAGGTTTCGTTATTAGAGTTCGAGGCCATACCGAAGCGTCACGGCGCCTGCGGAAAGGGAGTGGAGCACAGCGAACATACCGGTTTGCGCGCCGCTCGGGACCAACAGCGATGCGAGCCATATCAAGGCTTGCGACCAGGAGTAATAATCAGATGCGAGTTATCGCGTGTGCATCCCAGAAAGGCGGGTCGGGTAAGACGACCATGGCCGGACATATTGCGGTTCAGGCGGAAATCGCCGGCGCTGGCCCTGTTGCCATCCTCGACACCGACCCCCAGGGCAGCCTGGCGGATTGGTGGAACGAGCGCCAGGAAGAGTTTCCGGCATTCGCCCACACCTTTGTTTCCCGAATCGGCGAGGATATCAATCGCCTGAAGGATCTTGGCATCAAGACCTGCGTGGTCGATACGCCGCCGGCCATTACCACTACGATCGAACATGTCATCGAGGTCGCGGATCTGGTGGTCATTCCCTGCCGTCCCAGTCCGCATGACCTTCGCGCCGCCGGCGCGACCGTCGAGCTGGTTGAGCGCCTCGGCAAGAAGCTGGTGTTCGTGATAAACGCCGCGACCCCGCGGGCGCGCATCACCGCGGAAGCCGCGATTGCGCTGTCGCAGCACGGCACGCTGGCGCCGGTAACGATTCATCACCGCACCGATTTTGCGGCCAGCATGATCGATGGCCGCACAGTCATGGAGATCGACAAGAACTGCGCCTCGGCGCAGGAAATCATCCAGCTCTGGGAATATCTGGATGAGCGCCTCACCAAGACTGTCAGCAGCATGAGATTCTCGCTGGGCAACGCCCAAACCGTGAAACGCGGCTTCGGTTCGCGTGGCGTGGAGGGCTC
>DAOVHN010000010.1 GCA_030671915.1 Pseudomonadota bacterium | reverse complement strand
GTTTTATACCAAGGATCGTTGATAATGACCCATTTGATGGCGCACGGCTGCCCGCCGGGCAGGCGCGGTCCGCGGCGCGATGCCCCCGCATCGGGCAAGGGCCGCAACGCACCCGGCGGGCCGCCGCGCGCCACCGAAGGCCGGGCTCCCTTGACCGCTCGCTGCGTTGCAGTACGCTTGTGATGCGCGGCACCACGGCGCGAACCGCGCCTGACGAGCGGACAAGGGAGCCCGGTCAAATGAGTCATTATCAACGATCCTTGGTATAAGGCCGAATTTCAATGTCTGTCACCGATTCCGCAAAAGTACCCGGCGATTATTCGCCGGCAGCCTCCGTTCTGGGCTTTCGCTTCGTTGGCTGGACCATCGTCGGCACGTTGTTTGCTTATCTGTTCAATGTCTACCTGAATTTCTGGCGTGAATGGCCGGGCGCCGGCGCTGCTTTCGGCCCGGACGCCACCGCGACGGCCTGGGTTCAGGCGCTGATTTATCTACTGGCGGTAGTGGGGCCGGCGGTCTTCGTGCTGAAAACGAAGAGCCGCAGCTTGCGTCAGGACGATCTGGCGATCTCCGCCATCGCCGCCTATATCGCCAGGTTCGCCTTCTGGGTGGTGTTTCTGGTCGGCATCGCCGATGCGCTTATATCCTTCCTGCGCGTCGAGGAACTGCTGGAGTTCTTCGTCGGCGCGGATATAACCACCCAGCTTGGGCGAAGCCAGTTCCGCGCGCCTTACGTCCATTTCCCGCTGATCGTCCTGTCGCTGATCCTCGCCGCCGTCACGCGCACGCTTGGCTTCACCTGGCTGGCGCTGCTGGTCGTCGGGGCCGAGCTGCAGATCGTCATCTCGCGCTTCGTCTTTTCCTACGAGCAGGCCTTCATGGGCGACATGGTGCGCTTCTGGTATGGCGGGCTGTTCCTGTTTTCCAGTGCCTATACGCTGGTCGAGGAAGGCCATGTGCGTGTCGACGTGCTCTACTCGGGCTTTACCGAGAGAACCAAGGGCATCGTCAACGCGGTGGGGGCGCTGTTTCTGGGCCTGCCGCTCTGCTGGGTGATCCTGGTCGTCGGCATGGGACAATCGACCGCCATCATCACCGCCCCGATCCTGCGGCTGGAGGTTTATCAATCCGGTTTCGGCATGTATGTCAAATATCTGCTGGCCGGCTATCTGCTGGTTTTCGCCGTCACGATGACGCTGCAGTTCGCCGCTTACTTGCTGGAAGCGGTTGCCGACTACCGCGGCGATCCGGGCAAGCGCAAGCTGGCCACCGAAATCATCCAATAATTACGTACAGAGAATAAGACACCGCCATGGAACTGGTTTTCCTCCTGCTTCTGATAGTCCTGATGATCTGGGCCCTTGGGTCCGGGTTTCCGGTGGCTTTCTCCCTGCCCGGCGCGGCGATCCTGGCCATCGGCGCCGCCGCGTTTTTCGGCTGGCTGATCGTCGGCGACGCAAGCGCCTATTTCGCCCAGGGCGGCCCGGTGCAGTGGCTCACGGCCGGCGTCACGAATTTCCGCGGGATCTACTGGGAGGTGGAACGGGATACGCTGATAGCGATCCCGCTGTTCGTGTTCATGGGCATCATGCTGCAGCGTTCCAAGATCGCCGAGGATCTTCTGCTGACCATGGCGCAGCTGTTCGGTCCGGTGCCCGGCGGCCTGGGCATTTCGGTCGTTTTCGTGGGTGCGCTGCTGGCCGCCACCACCGGCATCGTCGGCGCGACCGTGGTGGCGATGGGGCTGATCTCCCTGCCGGCCATGATGCGCAACAAATACTCCAACTCGCTGGCGACCGGCACCATCGCGGCATCCGGCACGCTGGGACAGATCATCCCGCCGTCGATCGTGCTTATCATCCTGGCCGACCAACTCGCCAGCGCAGTCGACCAGGCCGGCACCACCCGCAAGGCTCTCTACAAGGCCGCCACGGGCCAGGTGTCCATGCCGTCGGAATTCGACATCGTGTCGACCAGCGCCGGCGACATGTTTATGGGCGCCTTCGTTCCGGGGCTGGTGCTGGTCGGGCTCTACATGGCCTACATTCTGATATATTCGCTGCTGCGGCCCCATATGGCGCCGGCCGTGCATTTCGACGGAAAATACGATTCGCGCTTCGCAAAGCGCGTGCTGCTGATCCTGGTTCCGCCGCTGGCCCTGATCTTCGTGGTGCTTGGCTCCATTATCATGGGCATCGCCACGGTGAACCAGGCCGGCGCCATCGGCGCGGTGGGCGCGACGATCATGGCCGGCTATCGCCTGCGCGCGGGTCATCGCGGCGCCTACCGGCCCGCCCTGCTTTCCATCGCCTCGGTTGTCGCACTGGCGCTGATCGCCAAAATCCATCCGATTAACGTCAAGAATATCCATACCGGAACCGATGCCTTCGTGCTGGTTCTGGCCATCGTGGCGGCCGGCTCCTTCGTCTTTTCGGTGGTCTGGAGTGGCTGGCGAACCTTAAAGATCGAGGACACGTTGCGCGGCGTCATGGTGGAGACCGCCAAGACCACCTCGCTGGTATTCATCATCCTTCTGGGCGCGGCGATGCTGACCGCGGCCTTCCGCGGGTTTGGCGGCGAGGACTTGGTGAAGGATTTTCTGACCGGTCTGCCCGGTGGATTCTGGGTCCAGTTCGTTATCGTCATGGGGGTAATCTTCCTTCTGGGCTTCTTCCTGGATTTCATCGAAATCGCCGTGGTCGTGGTGCCGATCGTGGCGCCGATCCTGCTGGCGGAGCCGTCCGCCAATATCACAGCCGTCTGGCTGGGCGTCATGATCGGGCTGAACATCCAGACCTCGTTCCTGACCCCGCCCTTTGGTTTCGCGCTGTTCTATCTGCGCGGCGTGGCGCCGAAGAGCGTGCGCACGATCCAGATCTACAAGGGCGTCGTCGCCTTCATCGGCCTGCAGCTTCTGGGTCTGGCGATTGTCGGCGCGATGCCCTGGATGGTGAATTACCTGCCGAACCGGATTTCCCTGACCTCGGACACGGCCCCGCCGCCGCAGAACCCGAAACTGCAATATTGCCTGGAGGACTATCTGTTCCAGCAGTATGACGCGCGCGGTTCCGAGCTTATGGCCGCCATCGACAAGGCCGGCCGGCTGGATATTTCCTACCTGCCGAAAGACTGGCAGAAGAGTACCGCCAAGGCGTTCGACCAGGCCGCCATGACCTTCGACCTTGTCGCCGGCATTCGCGCGGCGGAGGCGGCGGTTCTCGCCAGGGCCGATGCCTACAGGCCGCTGCTCGGCCAGGTTCGCACGATCCAGCGGGATATGAGGCGGCTCGCGGTCGAAATCGAGGAGATAAACAACTGGATCTCGCGGCTGTCCAGCGCGTCGGATGAGGAAAAGGCGAAACTACCTGGCCTCGAAGCGCGCATCAGGGAGCTTGAGGCCGAGAAGGCGGATCTGGAGGCGCAAATTCCGGAAAGCTGGGCCGGGCAGAGCAAGTCCATGCAGGCGCTCCAGAACACCGAGGGCAAGGCGCGGAAAGCATACCGCCGCAATGTCGACGGCGCCTATGCGCCGATCGGCGAGATCGTCGCGGTGGTCGGCGCGACGGACCGGCTGGAGGCGATCCGAGGCGATATCGAGGCCCTCAGGGATACCGTTAGAGGCGTCGAGCCCTCCGAGGCCGTGGAGATATTCAAGGGCGTCGAAAAGGCGGTCGGCAAAATCGAGGGCGCCCGGGAAATCCGCTCGCTGCTGTCCAAGGCGCGCCGCGCGATCAAGGCGAAGGTGCCTGACCCGGACAAGGCCCTGGACTTCATCGACAAAGCGCTGGCGGCCCATGCGGGCGAAATGGCCTGGCGGACCCAGACGAAGACCGAACTGCTGCCCGGCCTGCAGGCTTACGAGGCCGCAATCCGCGACACCATCGGCCTGCGCCAGCAACCCAAATTGCCGGTCGAGCAGGTAAAGGAAATCGTCGGCTGCCTGTCCCAGCACAGGGACATCTCGCTGTATTTCTAGGAATGCGGGGCGCATCGAGCCCTCCCGCCAAAGAACGGAAGAATCGTATCACGCTGGGCGCCTTTACGCAGCCCGGACCCGAACCAGACTCAATCGATCGTGCCCAGCATATGCGTTATACCAAGGCTCGCCGATTCACGATCGTTTCGGTGAAGCCGCCGGGGGCGATGGCGTTGACCGGAATGCCGAGGGGACCGAGTTCCCAGGCGATATTTTTGGTAAAAACCCCACGATGGCCTTTGTGAGTTCGCTAATTCTAGCCGTCACAAGTCAGCGTTGAGATAATTGCCTCATCGTCGGCATACAAAATCCTCCCCCTGGGCCATGTCAGCCAATACCCACTATTCATGACCAAAGGATTTTCGGAAAGCTTGACCAGGGCGCCCGATTGAAAGGCCGTGCGGGCAAGCACCATGGACGCGAGGAAGACACCCGCCCCCGCGATGGCGGCATTCTGGGCCGCTATCAAGCTGTCGAATCGCAACAATGGTTGATTGAGTGGCGCCTCTCCACTGGCGGTCGACCACTCATGCCAGCCATCGCGCGGACCCGACACGGCAATGATAGGCAATTGCCGCCAATCCCCATCGGGCGCTTCGCCAACCAGGCCTGCTTTACATGAAGGCACCAGAACCTCCTCATACAACTGGATCGAATCCCACTCGGGCCAGTCGCCATTTCCAAACCGCACTTCCAGATCGGCTCGCGCGGCTTCGAAGTCCGACGGTCTGTGTACCGCCAAAACCGAAATCTGCAACAATGGGCGTAGTGAGTTCAATTTCCCGATCCTTGGCGCCAGCCAAAGCGCGGCAACTGACGCGGGAGCCGCTATTGTGATTTTGGTTCTGGGGCGGGCGAAGAGATCCGCCGTGCCGCGCCGGATGGCATCGAGGGCGTTTCGGACGTGGGGAAGATAAGCCTCTCCGTCAGCGGTCATCTCGACACCGCGCGCAAGGCGCAAAAACAGGCGGGTGTTCAGGCGTGCCTCCAGATGACGGATACGTTGGCTGATGGCGGCCTGTGTCAGCCCAAGTTCCTTGGCCGCCGCCGTGAAATTTCCCAGGCGGCCCGCGGCTTCAAAAACGCGAAGCCATTCGAGCGGTGGTAGCGGGTCAGATCTCTCCGTGGCACCCATAACTAATTCGCCCTCTCAGAGTATAAAAGCATTTCTTGTCGTTATGCCACTTAGCTCATAGCCTGAACAGCAAATCCGTTCAATAAGGAATTCAATGGGCCGCGACAGCGACCCTGGCGCTGTGCGGTGCGCCGCGCCCGCGCAGGCCCGAGCGAAGCGAGGAAGTGCCGGGAGCAAAATATTCCAATCGCGCGGTGTTCAGTCAGATGAAACAATCAATGGTGGCGACGCCCATGAATTTCTTCTCATACCTTGCCGATGACGACGTGCGCTATGTCCATGAGGCATCGCTTGAAATACTCGAAGAAGTCGGGCTGCTTGTGCGTAACGAAAAGGCCCGCCGGAGGTTTCATGATCATGGTGCCATGGTCGATCATGAAACCGAGATGGTGCGCATTCCTTCGGCAGTGGTAGAGACCTACCGCAAACTTGTCCCGCCGACGATTACCCTTCGCGGCCGCGATCCGGATTTCGATGTTACCTTTCCCCGCAAATTGCCGGTGATTGCAACGGCCAGCTCGGCACCGGACCTGGTTGATCCGGTCAGCGGCATATGCCGCCGGGCAACATCCGATGACATTGCCCGCATTGCCCATCTCGTGAACGAACTTCCGGGGTTTGATATATTCTCCATTTCAACGCTTGCCGACGATGCCCCGCGCGATCAATTCAGCCTGTCGCGGTTCTATCCGGCACTCAAGAATTGCGTGAAACCATGCCGGACTTCGGTCATCGATGTGCGCGAAGTGCGCCAGATACTGAAGCTCGGTGAATTGATCGCTGGATCAAAGGAGGCTTACTCGGAGCGTCCGTTCATCAACTTCGGATATTGTTCCATCGTATCGCCGCTGACCATGGATTTCGACAGCACGGAAATGTTGATGTTCTATGCTGAAAACGACATCACGGCCTATGGTACGATAGCCCCCATGGGCGGGTTGAGCACGCCACTTTCGCTAGCCGGCATGCTGACGTTGATGAATGCCGAATGGCTGGCCGCAGCGACGCTCGCCCAAATGTCCAAACCCGGGACGGCACAGATTTACAATTTCCTGCCTGTTTTTGCCGACATGCGTGATGGCGCCTACGCGCCGGGCGCAATCGAGATCGGCATGATGAACTCGGCGGTCTGCCAGATGGCGCGTTTTTACAACGTTCCGGCCGGCGGCTACCTCGGATTGACGAATTCCAAGATATCCGATGCCCAGGCGGGCTTTGAGAAAGGCATGGCGCCACTCCTTGGTGCCCTTTCCGGTGTCAGCTTTATCGTCATGGGGGCACTTCAGGATGCTCTGATGTCGTTTGATTATGGCCAGGCGGTGATCGACAACGAGATCGCGCTGATGATCAAACATGTGCGAAGCGGGTTTGGATTTTCCAAGGAAAGCACCTCTCTCGAAGAGATTAAAGCCACCGGCCCCGGCGGCATGTTCGCAGCCAACCCGCAGACACTGAAAAGCATGAACACCGCAACCTTCATGCCGGAACTGGCCGACAGAAAATTGCGCGAGCAGTGGGAAGCGGAGGGTTCTTCGACGATTCATCAACGTGCCATGAACAAGGCGCTGGAAATCCTCTCTACGCCGAACAGTCTGGCCATCGACCCGGATGTCGATGATCGGATAAGGGATGAATTCGACGGCCTGGTCGCAGGCAACTCGACACTGCCTGAGGGGTGGTGCCGCTATGAGGTTGGCGGCCCGAATATCACGCGACAACGGCGAACCAACAAGCGTCGGCGTTCGACGGCTTAAGAAAAATCCTTCGACGGGAGATAGTCATGGGCAGTCCATTTCCGACTGGCGCGCGCATAGTAGTGATCGGTGGCGGTGTGATCGGCACAAGCGTTGCGTTTCATCTTGCCAGAGCGGGCGAACGTGATGTGGTGCTTTTGGAAAAGTCGCAACTCACCGATGGCGCGACATGGCATGCCGCCGGATTGGTCGGACAATTCAGATCGCAACAAAATCTCACGGCCCTGATGAACGACAGTGTCCGGTTGTTCGATACCCTGGAAGAGGAAACCGGTCAGGATCCCAGTTGGCGCAAAGTGGGAAGCATCAGGATCGCAACCAACCAGGATCGCTGGAAAGAGCTGCTGCGATCCCATAGTGCGGCGCGAGGCGCCGGCTTTGAAATGGAACTGCTGACTCCGGCCGAAGCGCTGGACCTCTATCCGCTTATGAAGACCAATGATCTCGTCGGTGCGGCTTTCATACCGACCGACGGACATATAGACCCCTACAGTCTCACCCAGGCATACGCAAAGGGGTTTCGGTTGAACGGCGGTCGGATCATCGAACGGGTGATGGTCACGGACCTGAAGCTTGAAGGCAGCCGCATCACGCATGTCGTTACCGACCGCGGGACAATCGCGGCCGAACAAGTCGTTAATGCCGCGGGGCTGTGGGCCAGACAATTAGGCTGGATGGCCGGAGTGGATATTCCTGCTGCCGTCGTTGAGCACCAGTACATGGTGACTGAAAAGAGCGAACAGATTCCGGATGGAATACCGGCGTTTCGCGATCCCGATGGCGGCTACTATGCCAAACCCGAACCCGGCGCGCTGGCGATCGGAGGTTGGGAGAAACGCACCAGGACATGCAATCCAAAAGAGGGATTCCCCTGGGAGTTGGAGCACCATCTCTACGATGGAGATCTGGACCGGTTGGAGGAAATTTTCGAACCTGCCATGCGTCGTCTACCTGTATTGAAAGAGCTTGGTGTTCGCACGATTATCAATGGCCCGATTCCGATCTCACCGGACGGCGAGCCGATCATGGGGCCGGTGCCGGGGGTCGATAACTTCTTTGCCGCTTGCGCCTTCACATCCGGTATCGCCGCGTCCGGCGGCGCCGGAAATGCGATGGCCAACTGGATCCTGGAAGGAGATCCCGGACTGGACCTCTGGCTGTTCGATATCCGGCGCTTCGGCCCCCTGCACGCAGGCCATGCGTTTCTGCATGACAGGGCGGTCGAGAGCTACAGCAAATACTACGCAATCCATTGGCCGGGTGAGGAACTGGAGAGTGCGCGCGGCATAAGACGCAGTGCGCTCTATCAGACCCTGAAGGCGCAAGGTGCGGTCTACGGTTCCAAATTCGGCTGGGAGCGCCCCAACTGGTTCGCGGTGAATGGCCGGGAAGCGAAACAGATCCACGGCTATGATCGCAGCCACGAGATGGAAACCGTCGGCCGCGAGCACCGGGCAGCTCGCGAGGGCGTGGTGTTGATCGATCAGAGTTCGTTTACGAAATTCGAGATCCGCGGAGCCGATGCCTGCACCTTCCTGCAGTACCTTGCGGTTGCCGATGTCGGAGGCAAGCCGGGCTCGGCGGCTTATACGCAATTATGTAATTCCCGCGGCGGGATCGAGGCCGATGTAACGATTATTCGCCGGTCCGAGGATTGTTACTGGCTGATTACAGGTTCGGGTTTCGGCATTCGCGACCGGCATTGGATCGACTCGAATCTCAGCCGGTACGAAAGTTCCGATCGCTTTGTTCTGCAAGCTCAGGGGGAACAGTGGATCCGGACCTGTTCGCCAAATGGCGGGCGCATTCAAATCAATGATATTTCCGCCGCCCATGGCGTAATCAACTTGTCCGGCCCGCTGGCGCGAAAAGTGTTGCAGAAGGTTAGCGATGACGACGTCAGCCATGAGGGACTGGCGTTCATGACAGCGAAGGATATCCACATTGGATATGCCCCGGTATTGGCGTTTCGCGTTACCTATATCGGCGAGCTCGGCTGGGAACTGTATATTCCGGTTGAATATGTTCAGTATGTCTACGAACGGCTTCAAGAAGCCGGCCGGGAGTTTGGTATCACCAATATTGGCTACCGGGCAATCGACAGTATGCGGATCGAAAAGCGGTATCTTGCCTGGGGGCTGGATATTACGCCCGACTACAATCCGTTCGAGGCCGGTCTCCAGTTTTTGATCGACTGGCGGAAGAATGATTTTTCAGGCGCCGAAGCGCTTCGCCAAATCAAGGATGCCGGGGTTAGGCGGAAACTGGTTTGTCTTGCGCTGGACCAGCCATTGCCTGTCTTCGGCGGCGAAGCCATTTTGGTTAACGGCCAGCCGGTCGCCCAATCCACCAGCGGAAACTTTGGCCATTCCGTCGGCATGAGCCTCGTTCTCGGTTACGTGCCGATCGAACATATCTCCAGCAACAGTTTCGAAGTCGAGGCCTTTGGCGAGCGTAGCCCGGCGAAATTGTTAAAGGGCGCTGCGTACGATCCCGGCCGCGAAAAGATTTCGCGCTAATCGAAACCTGAGTCCCAAGGGGAACCTTTATCTCCCGACGCCCGAACCGCGGCCACAATGCCCAGGGGGTGGCGCGGCGGGAATGGAATACCTCGCCTCGGCGAAGCATGTGCGCGGGCAGTTGCGCTGGCACGGTCAGCCTCCGTGCTGTACCAGGTTTCTGTACCAGTACGGAGGGGCGACAGATTCGGGCCCGGAATTGCCCTGATAAATTAGGAGCTTGGAGAGAAATTGGCGTCCCCTAGGGGAATCGAACCCCTGTTTCCGGCGTGAGAGGCCGGCGTCCTGGACCGCTAGACGAAGGGGACGCATGTGCGGTAATCCGCTGGACGGCTGAGTGTTTAGCGGAGATCGTGCGCGGGATCAAGGGATTCAAGGGGGCTTGCCGGCGCCTGGCATACAATATTTCCAATTTCATTGACCGGCGCGCCGGGCCATGGGAAGAATTCCACCGTACCGGCGGCCGGGTCCGTCGGCCGGACCGGATCAACGATAAGGGTTCAGGAGCAATCATGGCGGAAGAATCGCGTCCCTTCAGGCCGGTTTCCGGCAACATCATGCCGCGGTTCGCCGGCATCGCCACCTTCATGCGGCTGCCCCATGTGGAGGACTGGGCGGATGTCGAGATCGGGCTGATCGGCGTGCCCTGGGACGGCGGCACCACCAACCGCGCCGGCGCGCGGCACGGCCCCCGGCAAATCCGCGACCAGTCGACCATGATGCGCAACGTCCATCATGTCAGCCGCATCCGGCCCTTCGAGGCCGCGAACTGCGCCGATTTGGGCGACGTGCAGGTCAACCCGATCGACCTGTTCGAGACGCTGAAACGGGTCGAGGATTATTATGCGGATATCAAGGCGGCCGGCATCCTGCCGTTGACCGCCGGCGGCGACCACCTGATCACCCTGCCCATCATGCGCGCCATCGCCAAGGACAGGCCGGTCGGCATGGTGCATTTCGACGCCCATAACGACACCTGGGACCGTTATTTCGGCGAACATCACTATACCCACGGCACCCCCTTCCGCCGCGCCATCGAGGATGGCGTGCTGGACCCGAAACGCACCATCCAGATCGGCATCCGCGGCTCGCTCTACGGCGAGAAGGGTTACGAGTGGGGCATCGAGCAGGGCATCCGCATGATCACCATCGAGGAGCTCTACGATCTCGGCATCGACGCGGTCATCGCTGAAGCACGCCGGATCGCCGGCGACGGCGAGACCTATATCAGCTTCGACGTGGACGGGCTGGACCCGGTCTATGCACCGGGCACCGGCACGCCGGAAATCGGCGGATTTTCGACCCATGAGGCGCAGAAGATGATCCGTGGCCTGGCCGGGCTGAATATCGTCGGCGCGGATGTGGTGGAGGTCTCGCCGCCCTTCGACCCCACCGGCATGACGGCGCTGGTCGGCGCCACGATGATGTACGAGATCCTCTGCATCATGGCCGACAATCTGGCGAAACGGCGACAGGGATAGGCGGGCAGTCCGGCGTGGGACAAGGTGGCATGAGAGCGTTTTTAGCGGCAGGCCGCAAGGCGGCGGGGTCGGCGTTTCTGGCGCTGGCGCTAATGCTGACGGCCCTGCCGGCGCGCGCGGAGACATTGCGCCTTGGCTATGAAAGCTGGGTGGCGCCGGGGCCGTTCTTCATCGCGCTGGAAAAAGGCTGGTTCGACGAGGAAGGCGTTTCCGTGGAACTGGTCAATATCGAGGATGTCAGGATCCGCGCCTCGGCGCTGGGCACCGGCGAGGTGGACGCGATCACCGCCAATATCGACGAGGCGGTCCTCCATCTGGCGGCTGGCGGCGAGCTGAAGTTCGTCTTCGCGATCGCAGAATCCAGTGGCGGCGACGGGTTGATCGCGAACCACGAAATCGAGGGTACCGCGGGCCTTAGGGGCAAGACCGTGGCGGTACAGCCGGGAACCAGCCGGCAGTTCTACCTGAATACCCTGTTGCGCGAAACCGGCCTGAGCGAAACCGACATCACCACGGTCGCGAAAGCGCCGGGCGAGGCCGGCCTGGCCTTCGAGCGGGGCGAAGTCGACGCCGCTGTCACCTGGCAACCCTGGCTGGCCCGCACCGCCCTGATGGAGCACGGCCGCGTGCTGACCGACACATCCAGGCAACCCGGGCTTCTGGTCTCGATGGTCATTGCGCGAGGCGAGGTGCTGGAAAAACGGAGAGATGAATTCCAGGCGCTCTACCGAGCCTGGCTGCGCGCCATCGCCTGGGCGAGAAAGAACCCCAACGATTCGGCCAAGCTTATCGCGACCGGGATCGGGCGCTGGCTAAGGGATGACGACGTGGTCAAGGAGATGAGAGAGGGTATCGCCTGGTACGACGGGCCAATGAACGAGAGTTTTTTCGGGACGGCGGCGAAACCTGGCCCGCTCGCCGGGACCATAACAGGCGCGATTGACATCTGGTCGGGATTCGGAAAGCTGCAGACGTCCGCGAAGCCGAACGAATTGATCGGCCGGACCGTGATAGCGGGGAAATAGGGCGGAGCGGAGCACGGTCTCGTTGACCGGGCCGCCCCGCCCGATACGCTTCAAATCAACGGCGGTACTTGCCGCGCGCCGCGTCCTCGATCTGGTAGGGTGCGAGGCCGATATCCTCGAGCTGGCGAGTGCTGAGCCTGGACAGTTCGGTGACGGTGCGGCGCTGCTCGCGCCAACGGCGGTAATCATTGCTGATGCGATTGAAAATCATGACGAGTCTCCGTCGGCAGGGGTGAATGTAAAAATGTAATCCACGCCGTATATATGCCCGCCGGCGCCGAAGGAGAAATGCCTTTTTTGCAGGGCAGTAATCGGAAAATTGAATAGCTCTTTTTTACCTTTTATTAAGGTACCTTATGGTGATTGCTGCATTGCAGCATTCCGATATAAAAGCCCGCTGATAAAGACCCCTACCAGCCGTTCACGCGATCCCATTCTTCCGCGACTTTCCCGACCTCGCCGATCACGCGATAGCCGTTATGGGCGGCCGCCGTCATGCAGACATGATTGGGGAAAATCCGCACCCGCCCGCCGACGGGAAATTCCTCCCAGGGCGGCTCGGCCCCGCCGGGCAGGGCCAACTGACCATGTTCCTGGCTGACCGCGGCGACGTACAGCCGGTCGGCGCGCGGCTTGCCCCCCTCGCCCACCACCGTGCCGTAGCCGGTATCGGGGTCGAACTCGGCCGGGCCGATATCCTTCGACAGCGCGAGGCCACCGGCATCGGTGACGATGCGGCTGGTGCGCCGGTTATGGCCGATCACGCTGGCCAGCACCGTGACCGCGATATGGTCGAACGTGCAGGACCCGATCAGCGCCTGATCGACGTCGCCGAACATGTAGACGCCGGGCCGCATTTCGGTAACGCCGTCGAGGTTTTCCGCGTAACGCGCCGTCGGGGTCGAGCCGGCGGAAACCACCGGGCAGGGCAGCCCGGCGCCGCGCAGCAGGTCCGCCGCGGCGACGATGCCGGCGCGCTCTTCCTCGGCAATCGCCTTGATCGCCTCGACAGTGGCCCCGTGATAGGACTGGCCCGCATGGGTCAGCACGCCGCGCAGTTCCAGCGCCGCCGACTTGTGGATAACGCGCCCCAGATTGACGATCTCGCCGGCTTCCGAGGCCGGGTCCAGCCCGCAGCGCCCGTCGCCGGTGTCGATCTCGATCATCATGGGGAATTTATGTCCCAGCGCGGCCGCCCGAATGGCGGTCTCGGCGGCCGCCGTCATGTTGTCGGTCAGCAGCGTTATCTCGGCGCCCATTTCCTGTAGCGCCGCGGCGTCGCCGATCTTCGAGGGCACGAAGCCGACGGCGTAGAGAATGTCGGTGAACCCGCGCTCGGCGAAATAATGCGCCTCGCGAAGGGTCGATACCGTGATGCCGCCGAAATGCCCGGTGGTGGCCAGCCGCGCCACATCGGCCGATTTCGCCGTCTTCATATGCGGCCGTAACCGCACGCCCAGCTTCGTCATGCGCTCGGCCATCAGCCGGCAGTTTGTTTCCAGCACCGCGCGGTCGAGCAGCAGGCAGGGGGTGGGGAGAGAATCGAAATGTTCCATGGGCGGGATCATAGCCAAAGCGGCGGCGGCCTCAACAGGAATTCGGAATCGAGGCGCATACGGGTCCGCCGCCACAAGCCTTGCCTCAAGCATTATTGCTCAGTATACTGATAATATACCATTCTCGGTTGCCAATATGGCCTGTTGTCATATATGGCCTGTGCAGGATATTCAGCAAAATGGGACGATGCGGCATGCGCAAGTATCTTCATATCAACCTGAACGACCGGACCATCGAGACGGAAGAGATGGAGGGCGAGGCGCTGGCGCGCGCCGGGCGGCATTACATCGTCAAGACGCTGCTTGAGGCGGGCGTCGCCAAGGTCGATCCGCTGTCGCCGGAAAATCCGCTGATCTTCTCGGCCGGGCCGTTCGCCGGCACCAATTTTTCCAACGCCAACCGCCTGTCCGTCGGCTGCAAGAGCCCGCTGACCGGCGGCATCAAGGAGGCCAATTCCGGCGGCACCTTCGCCTTCGCGCTGGGCCAGATCGAACTTGCCGGGCTGACGCTCTACGGCGCCTGTGACGAATGGGTCGTCATCCGCGTGCCCAAGGAGGGCGAGGTCACCTTCGAGAGCGCCGAGCCCTATATGGGCAAGGGCAATATCGAAGCGGCGGCGATGCTGTTCGAGGAATACGGCGACAAGGTGAGCCTCGGGATTTGCGGGCCGGTGGGCGAGTACCAGGGCCTGATGGCGGGCATCGCCTTCACCGATCCGGAAGGCCGGCCGCAGCGCCTGGCCGCGCGCGGCGGCGTCGGCGCCGTGATGGGGGCCAAGAAGGTCAAGGCCATCGTCGTCGACAAGCACAAGATGCCGACCTTCCACGACCGCAAGAAGGTCATGGTCTCGGTCAAGGAATACAACGCCAAGCTGGCCGCCGAGCCGGCGATCGAGAACTATACGAAGCTCGGCACGGCGATGATGTCCGACGTGATGAACCATGTCGGCGGCCTGCCAGTGCGCAATTTTTCGTCCGGGCAATTGATCGACACCGCGACCGGCGTCAACAAGATGGGCGGCGAGCATATCCGCGAGCGCAATATGGAACGCGGCGGCCATACCGAACATGCCTGCATGCCCGGCTGCATGATCAAATGCAGCAATATCTATGTGGACGAGAACGGCGAGGAGATCGTCTCGCCGCTGGAATACGAGACCATCGGTCTGATGGGCACCAATTGCGGGCTCGACGATCCGGACGATCTGGCGCGGCTGAACTATATCGCCAACGATCTGGGCATCGACACGATCGAGGCCGGCGCGATGCTGGGGGTGCTGATGGAGGCGGGGCAGGGCAAATTCGGCGATGTCGCCTTCATGGAGGCGGCGCTGGAGGATATTCGCCAGGGCAACGAGCGCGGCCGCCTGCTGGCCCAGGGCACGGCCCGGGTCGGCGAGCGCTATCAGGTGCGGCGCGTGCCGGTGATCAAGAAGCAGGCGATCAGCGCCTATGACCCGCGCGTCGTCGAGGTCACCGCGATCTCCATGATGGTCACCGCCCAAGGCGCCGACCATACCGTCGGCAACCTGCCCGCCTATGACTGCAAGGACAAGGACACCGAGCATCTGACGGATATTTCCATGGACATGCAGACCAACTCCGCGGCGGCGGATTCGCTGGGCATCTGCATCTTCGGGCGCGCCGTGACCAACATCAATCATGCGTTCATGGTGGACGCCATCAACACAGCGCTGGGCACGGACTTGCAGGCCGAGTTCTTCGCGCGGCTCGGCCGCGAGACGCTGGAGCTGGAGGCCAGGTTCAACGAAGAGGCCGGCTTCACTCGCGAAGACGACGAACTGCCCGCCTTCTTCCTTACCGAGGAGTTACCCCCCACCGGCAAGAAAGCCCGCCATGAGGTGGACGAAATCCACCGCTGCCGGACAGAGTGGCTGGAGGAACGCGCGGGGTGACAATTCTGCTCGCGTAAGACCGCCGAGTGGCTTCATCCTTCGACAGGCTCAGGATGAGGAATTTGACAAATCTTTCAAGACACTCCTCATCCTGAGC
>DAOVHN010000451.1 GCA_030671915.1 Pseudomonadota bacterium | reverse complement strand
TACAGCCACGAGCCGAATATCGCGGTGGTGCGGTTCTGGATGCAACATGCGGACATGACGCCGGAACGCGAGGCCATGCTGCCGGCCCGGCGCGAGAGCGGCTATGCCGCGCTGGGGGTAATGGAAGGTCAGCTGCGGGACCGGAACTGGCTCGTCGGCGAAGGCGTCACCGTCGCCGACATCGCGCTCTATGCCTATACCCACGTCGCCGATGAGGGCGGGTTCGATCTGGGTGATTATCCGTCCATTCGCGCCTGGCTGGACCGCGTGGCCGCGCAGCCGGGATATGTCCCGATCACCCAGCGCTAGAGCCGATCCGGGTTGATTGGAATCGCCTTTGGCGATCCTATAACACGGTGAATCGGCCCTATCTTTAGTGTCGAGCGGATTCACGCAATTGATGGTGAGTACGATCAATAACGACCCGCTCTGACGTTCAACACACCGGAGGCGATGACCACCCATGCCGCAGTTGACAGTCACATGGGAAAGTTGGCCGCTTGCCACGGTTTTCGCCATCTCCCGCGGATCGAAAACCAGCGCCGAGGTGGTCGTCGCCACGATTGGCGGGGAGGGCGTAACGGGACGCGGCGAATGCGTGCCCTACGCTCGTTATGGCGAGAGCGTCGAGGGCGTGGTCGACACCCTTCGCACACTGGCGCCCGATATAGCGGCCGGCATGGATCGCGAGGCGCTGCAACGGGCGCTGCCGGCCGGCGCGGCGCGCAACGCACTTGATTGCGCCCTGTGGGACTTTGAGGCGAAAAAGACCGGCGCGCCGGTCTGGAAGCTGGCGGGATTGCCCGAACCCGGCCCGGTGACGACTGCCTTTACACTTGGGCTCGACAGTCCGGACGCCATGGGGCGGGCGGCGCGCGCCGAATCGCACCGGCCCCTGATCAAGATGAAACTGGCGGGTGAGGGCGACCTGGAGCGCGTGGCCGCGGTACGCGAGGCCGCGCCGAATTCCCGCCTGATCGTCGATGCGAACGAGGGATGGGCCGCCGATATGGTCGGCCCGTTTGGCGCCGCGCTGGCCGGGCTTGGGGTCGAGATGATCGAGCAGCCCCTGCCCGCGGGCGCGGACGGGTTGCTCGCCGACCTGCCGCATGCGGTGCCGTTCTATGCCGACGAGTCATGCCATGACCGGGCGAGCCTGGAGTCGATCGCCGGAAAATATGACGGTGTTAACATCAAGCTGGACAAGACCGGCGGCTTGACCGAGGCCCTGGCGCTGAAGCGCGAGGCCGAGGCGGCGGGCCTTGGCATCATGGTCGGCTGCATGGTGGCGACGTCACTCGCGATGGCGCCGGGGGTGTTGCTGGCGCAGGATGTCGCCATTGTCGACCTCGACGGGCCGTTGCTGCTGGCCCGCGATCGTGACGACGGCCTCGTATTCGCGGAAAGCGAACTGTTTCCCCCTTGCGTTGCATTCTGGGGCTGACCCTCGCCGAACGGTCTGCGACAAACCTTCGCAACATAGTTAACGCATTGATTATTGGACGTTTACCGTTTTTCAATCGGTTGGCGCGCATAATGCTTTCAAGCAAGGCGGAAGTTCAGATTTCCGTTGTTATGGGGAAAACTTTTGGTTAGGAAATTTATCCGAATGGCACGTATTCTTGTTGCCGAAGACGACGATGCGATGCGGCAATTTCTTGCGGTCGCGCTGGCCCGGTCGGGCCATGATGTCGTTGCCGTGGGCGATGGCGAGTCCGCCAGCCGCAATATCGCGCAGAACGATTATGATCTGCTTCTCGCCGACATTCGCATGCCCGGAGTGGACGGGCTGCAGCTGGCCCGCGCCGCGCGCGACCGCCAGCCGATGCTGCCGATCCTGCTGATTACCGGCTATGCGGCCGAGGCACTCAGCGCGCGCGATCTTATCGACCGGGATGTCAGGGTGTTTTCCAAACCCTTCCATCTGCACGAAATCGTGCGCCAGGTAAGCCATCTGCTAGCGGCCTGAAGGGCGTCGGGGGGAAACCGGCCTCTTGGGGGTTGTCTGCACGGAGCTTTGGTGCTAATTCCCCGTCCGTACCGGGCGCGTAGCTCAGTGGGAGAGCACTGTGTTGACATCGCAGGGGTCGTTGGTTCAATCCCAACCGTGCCCACCATCGAAACCCCAAGGGAAACCTTGGGGTTTCGTCCGTTGGGGGGTGAGAGCTTCGCGGTGGCTTGTTCATTCCGTCAATCGACCGGCGCCATCGCCTCTATGGTCTTGACCACGTCCAGATATATGTTGGTCACCTTCGTGATCTCGAAACCGGCCGCGTGGACGTTGGCCACCGTGTCGCGGTTTATCTCGGGGCCGATATACCTGGCGACCGGGTTCATCAGGTTCAGCATCGCGTTGAACGGGAAGCACCGCGATCCGGTATGTTCGAACATGCCCAGATAACCGCCGGGTTTCAGCACCCGGCCCAGCGCCGCCAGGCCCTTTACGGGGTCGGGCACCGAACAGAATGTGCATGAGGTATAAACCTGGTCGAAGGATGCGTCCGGGAAATCCATTTCATGGATGTCCATGACCCGCAGGGTCAGGTTCCCGGGATAGGCTGCCGCTCTCGGTTTGGCTTTGGCCAGCATCTTGGGGCTGATGTCGATGCCGGTGATGTCCTTGCCCGGGGGAAAGCTGGCGATGTCCAGCCCGGTGCCCACCGCCAGGAACAGGATGTTGCCATCAATTCCCGAAAACAGCCTCTTCTTGAACGGAGCCCAGCGTTTCTCCGGGCCGAAAGCGCCGAAGACATCGAACAGGCCGGCGGCGGAATCCCACTTTTTGCTCGTTTCGATGTCCATCACTTGACCGCCCCATGCAGTCTGGCCTGCAGGGCATAGCTATAGAGAAGGCAGGCGAGCCCCGCCAGCGCGCCGGTCCACAGGGCCGTTACCGTTCCTATCTGTGCCATGCCTTGCAGCATGCCGACCACGGAACCCGCGACCATCGCCGCCATGCTCGCAGGCAGCGAGACTTCAAAGTCGCCGAAGAGCGGCGCGAAGAGGATTCCGCCGACGAGTCCGATCGGCAAGCCCAGCAGCATCCCCAGCGCCAT
>DAOVHN010000233.1 GCA_030671915.1 Pseudomonadota bacterium | reverse complement strand
CTCGGCGAATACCTCGCGAATATCGGCGGCCAGCGCCGCCTTTTCTTCCTCGAGCCGCTCAACCCGCTCGATCAGGGAACGAAGCTGCGCGCCCGCGATGCCTCCGACGTCGGCCATGAAATTCTCCCCGCTGGTAATGGTCAAAACAATAAGGGCGGCGAAGATATCCCGCCGCCCCGTGTCACGCAAGAGATGTTAAGAGCCCGATTCAGAAAAATCAGTGCCCCGGATTTACCTCATTGAATTTGGCGATTTTCTCCGCCGAGGCCTCAGACTGGTACTTGTCCTTCCACTCGTCGTAGGTCATGCCGTAGACGATTTCGCGGGCGTCGTCGTAGGTCATCTCGATGCCCTTCTCCTCGGCTGCGGCGCGGGACCACTTCGACAGGCAGTTACGGCAGAAGCCGGCCAGATTCATCATGTCGATATTCTGAACATCGGTGCGTTCGCGCAAATGCCCGACCAGCGCACGATAAGCCGCCGCCTCCAGTTCAGTGCGTGTCTTGTCGTCCATGTCTCTCTTCCCGTCCGGTTGATGGCGTTGTCCGGGGCTATATTTAGCATCCCCCGCCGCGATGGGAACCCCCCGGACGGGTACGATCAGGCTTTCAACCGCTCATCCAGGGAATCGACGTGGGTGGTGAGGTCGTTGACCCTGATGGAGAGTGTCTCGGCGATCTCGGCTATGTTGCGGGCTGTTTCGCCGTGTTGAGCGGAGACTTCGCGGGCCTCTGCGATGGCGGTGTCGGCATCGCCGGCGCCCCTGGAGGCAACACCGATCGCCTCGGCGATCTCGCCGGTCGCCACATTCTGATACTCGGCGCCAGTCTTGACCCGGGCGGTCATTTCGGTGAGCACTAAAATGGGGGATTTGAGTTGCTGGATCGCGTTGGTCGCATCCGAGATCCGGCGCTGCAAATCCTCGATCTGGTGGGATATGTCCTCGGTCGCCTTCGCCGTCTGGTTGGCGAGATTCTTTACTTCCTGGGCAACAACGGCGAAGCCCTTGCCGGCCTCCCCGGCCCGCGCCGCCTCGATAGTGGCGTTGAGCGCCAACAGGTTGGTCTGGCCCGCGATCTCGTTGATCAGACTTACCACCCCGCCGATCCGGCCCGAGGCTTCGTTGAGCTCCCATACGGTCGTCAAGGCGTCCTCGATATCGGCCTCGGCCCTTTCGCCGACTCCGGACGCCTGCTCCACTTGCTTTGATATCTCTCGCGCGGCGATTTCAAGCGCCGCCGCCGACGCCTCCGCGGTTTCGATGTTGCCGCGCGCGGAACCCGCCGAATCCCTGGCGCGTTCGGTCTGCTTGTCCAGCACGCCGGCGCTGTCGCCGAGTTGTTCCGACAGCCCCGCCAGCGATATGCCGGCCGAACCGATTTCGCCGGCAATGGCACGGATGCCGCGATCGACCTCGTCGCCGATGGCACGGATGTCGGCGGCCCAGCGTTCGCGTTCCCGGGCCGCGATGGACTGGCGATCCTGTTCGGCCTTGCGCCCCTGCATCAGCGAAAGAGTGCAGAATTTGGCCAGCCTGGCATGCCGCTTCGCGACCGACACACGCGCTGCCACACCGAGGCTTGCTACTCGCCGCCCGTCGAAATCGATGGCGATGTTATAGCCGGTGCGCATGCCGGCGGAGCGCATGGCCTGCCATCCGGTAACCTCTCGTTCGTCGAACTTGCCCGACATGATCTGGGCGGCGGTGTTGTGAATGGCGCCGATCCGCTTGCGGGCGCTGGAGGCGAGCACAAGCCCGCCCTCGCCCATGAAGGAGATTACCGAACCCAGTTCCCGGGAAAGCACATCGCAAAGCTCTTGCGCAAATTCGACATCGAGCCCTATTTCGTCCGCCACGACAATATTCCTTTGTCCCTAAGGGTATTGGGGCCGATTGTGCATGTTAATGGTGAACGGAAAGTTACCGGAGTCGGCGAATTGTTGCACCGAAACGGCGTATTTGTGCGATTTCCGGCAGAAATACTCAGAGATCCCGCACGGTCTCCGCGACCAGCCAGTCGACGACCGATTTCAGGGCCTCCTTCTGGCTGGCGCCGGCCGCGATCGCATCGTTGTAGACCGCAACCTGGCGGTGGGCGCTGGTGCCCCGGGCGAGGATGTTCCGCGCGCGTTCGATTTCGGTGACGCAGTCCAGCCGCTCGGCGTCGGGGCGCATAAGTTCGAGCAGTTCCTCGAGCAGTTCCGAATAGGGGACGATTTCGCCGCGCCCGAAGTCGACCAGCCCTCTCTCGAAACCGTAACGCTGGGCGCGCCAGCGGTTCTCGGCGATCAGCATGTTCGAATAGTCGCGCCAGCGCTGATTCGACCGCCTGAGCCGTATCAGCATCGACAGGATGCAGGCATACATCGCCGCGATGGTGATGCCGTCATCCATATGGGTGCAGATATCGGCGATACGGTTTTCCAGGGTCGGGAATGTTGTGTGCGGGCGGATATCCCACCAGATCATGGTGCCGTCCTTCAAAACGCCGGCGTCCACCAGCACTTGCACATGGCGGATATATTCGCCGTAGCTGTCGAACTTCTCGGGCAGGCCGGTGCGCGGCAGTTCGTTGAATACGCTGAGCCGGTAGCTCATCAGGCCGGTGTTGTCGCCGCGCCAGAACGGCGAGGAGGTACTGAGTGCCAGCAGATGCGGCAGGAAATAGGCGACCTGGCTGAGCAGGTCGATGCGCAAATCGTCGTCGTCGATGCCCACATGCACATGCATGCCGCAGATCAGCAGGCGCCGGGCAACCGCCTGCATATCCTCGGCCAGCACGTTGTAGCGTTCCTTGTCGGTGTGGTGCAGGGCCGACCATTCGGCGGAAGGATGCGTCGATACCGCGACCGGCGCCAGCCCGTGCGCATTGGCCGCCGAGGCCACGCTGAGCCGTAGCTTCGCCAGCTTGTCGCGCACCTCCGCGATGGAATGGCAGACCGCCGTGCCGACCTCGACCTGGGCCCGCATGAATTCCGCCATCACCGTGCCGACGCTGTCGTCGATGCCGGCCGCGCATTCGTCCAGGATGCCCTGGGGCGGGTCGTCGGCAATATCGCCGGTCGCGGGATCCACCAGCAGGTATTCCTCCTCGATGCCGATGGTGAAGTCGCCGGTTCCGTCCCGGTTCATGACGCCTCCCTTACTTCCGCACCGGTGGCGCGGACGATTTCCGGATGGGCCAGGACGTTCGCCAGAGCCTTACCCACCAGTTCCGCCCAGTGCAGGGCGCCATGATGGGTGTCGACCAGATCCTGCCTGATTTCCAGCAGCACGTTGGGCCTGCCCTGTGGCAGGGCGTGGGTCTCGATCGTGTAGCCATGCGGGTCCAGCCCTGAATAGGGCTGATTGTCGCCGACGCAAAGCGTCGAATCGCGGCCCAGTTCGGCGATCAGAATATCCGCCATGCGGCGGTCGTGGTTGGACAGCACGCCGATATGCCAGGGCCGTTCGAAATCCTTCATGACCGGCGTGCAGGTATGGATGGAGACGACCGCCGGCGTCACCCTCCTGCCGGCGAAATTATCTATGAGACCGGTGACCGCCCGGTGATAGGGCCAGTAGCAGCCCTCGGCACGCAGCGCCCGGGCGGTCGCATCCAGGCCCCGGTTGCCCGGCACGATGGTCCCGTCGCTGATCTGGCGCATGGCGGAGGGGTCGTCGTGCGAACGGTTGCAATCCACAACGAGCCGCGAAAAGCCCGACAATACGGCCGACGCATCCAGTATCCCGGCCAAATGACGGGTCACCTCCGCCGCGCCGATGTCCCAGGCGATGTGGCGCGAGCGGGCGGCCTCGTCGAGGCCGAGATCGCCCAGCGCTGCCGGTATTGCATTGCTGGCGTGGTCGCACAGCAGCATGGCCGGCGCCGCGCCATCCGGGTTCAGGATCGTAAATGGCGGCGGATCACCGGGTGCGACCAGCCCCTGGCCTGAATCTCGTTCGGTCATGGCCGTATAATAACCGAAAAGTCGCCGGCGGGAAGTGACGCAGCGCAAAGCTGTTCCGTTGCGCAGAGGCAGGCCAGAGGCTAAGACGGCGGGGGGTCTCTTTAACCGCAACAGGCCGAAAATGACGGACCGCATGACACAGACGGACGCCGCGCGGGCAGATGGGCCGGCGCTGGCAGCGCTGTTGGTGGGGGCCGTGCTGGTAGGCGCCTCGCCGATCTTCGTGCGGTTGAGCGAGCTGGGTCCGATGGCAACCGCCTTTTACCGGCCCTTCCTGGCAATGCCGGTTCTGGTAATCTGGATGGTGGCGGACCGACGGCATAATCCGGAAACGCGGCGACCTGCCGGGCGCGGCGACTATTTCCGGCTGCTGCTGGCCGGCGCGTTCTTCTCCGGCGATCTCGCCTTCTGGCATCTGTCGATCATGAACACCAGCGTGGCCAATGCAACGCTGTTCGCCAATTTCGCGCCGATCTTCGTCACGCTGGGCGCCTGGCTGCTGTTTTCGCACAAGGTCACGAGGCAATATATGATGGGTATGGCGCTGGCGCTGGCGGGCGCGGTGACGTTGGCCGGCGAGAGCTTCGCAATGGCGCCGGAAAACCTGCTGGGCGATTTCTTCGGGCTGGTGACCGCAATGTTCCTGGCCAGCTATATCCTGGCCATATCGCGCCTGCGCGCCGGTTTCTCAACCGCCACCACCATGGCCTGGAGTTCGTTGGGCACGGCCGCGGTACTGCTGCCGGTCGCCCTTCTGGCCGGCGAGGAGATGATCGCGGTCACCTTCTATGGTTGGGCGATCCTGGTCGGATTGGCGCTGCTCAGCCATGCCGCGGGCCAAGGGACCATCGCCTACGCGCTGGCCCATCTGCCGCCGGGGTTTTCCTCGGTCGGGCTGCTGCTGGAACCGGTCGCCGCCGCCCTGCTGGCCTGGATCATCCTGGCGGAAGCGGTAACACCCTGGCAGGCCGTAGGCGGCGCGATTATGCTG
>DAOVHN010000050.1 GCA_030671915.1 Pseudomonadota bacterium | reverse complement strand
TCTTTTTCGGCGATTCCGATACCCGTATCGCTGACGGCGAATGCAATGCCGCCCTCGGGCGTGGAAGATGCGCGCAGGGTGACGGTGCCGCCCGCGCGGGTGAATTTGACGGCGTTCGACAAGAGGTTGATGAGGATTTGCTTGATCTTCAGCGGATCGACCCGCAGGCGCGGCAGCGAGTCCTCGACCAGCCGGCGAAGTTGAAGGCGGGCGTCGGCGGCGCGGCCATGGATCAGGCGCAGGCAGGAATCGACCAGTTCCGCGGCGTCGGCGTCTTCCAGCACCAGCGTGGCACGGCCTGCCTCGATCTTCGAAAGGTCCAGGATATCGTTGACCAAGGCAAGCAGATGGTCCGCGCTTTCGTGAATGTCGCGCGCATATTCCACGTACTTGTCGACGCCGACCGGACCGAAGGTTTCACTGCTAATGACCTCGGAAAAACCGATGATCGCGTTCAGCGGGGTGCGCAACTCGTGGCTGACGTTGGCCAGGAACTCCGCCTTGACCCGGCTTGTCAATTCGACCTCGTTGCGCGCGGCGCGCAGTTCGCTCTCGACCAGCTTCTGGGCCGTGACGTCAAGCACGATGCCGTCCCATACGCTGACCTCGCCCGCCCTGGTCCAGGCGCTGGCGCGGGCCAGATTATGGACCCACTTCTCCTGGCCCTGGCCCGTGACTACCCGGTAGACCGTATCGATATCCTCGCCGCTGGCCCAGGCCGCTTCATGCTCGTGGCGGACCCGCGCGCGATCTTCCGCGTGGATCATCTCGAACATTATTTCGGGGCGCGCCTCCAGCTGCGCGGGCTCGACACCCAGAATATCCCGCAGCCCATGGCTGACATAGCGGTAGTCTATGGAAAGATCTGCGCCGATACGCTGTTCGAACAAGATCACGGGCATCTTGTCGGCGACTGTCATGAAGCGATGGTTGGGGGCCGGTTCCCGCGGTTCCCTGACTGGCGCCCTTTCGGCCCTGCGGGGTGCCGGGGCAGGAGATGGCGCCGGCATCGGCGCCACGGCCAGCCTTCCCATGAAGGTCACCAGCAGGAAGGCGCCGCCTGTTACGACAAGCGCGACGGTCAATGGAAGCGTGGTGGATGCGCCGGATGGCGCGGGCAGTTGTGCGCGGTCGATTCCGACCGCGTAGATCAGCCCGAAGGCCTCCAGCGAACGCCAGCCGACGATCGCGTCCACGCCGCCGCCGTCATAGTCGACAATGCGCGACAGATGTTTGGCATCGGCACTCACGGCGCCGGCGAAAGGATCGCCGGCGGCGTCGGCGCCGATCAGGGCGGGCACGAAAGGGTCGCGCAGCCATATCCGGCCGTCGTGGCTCAACAGCGTGGAGGAAGAACCCGAGGGAAGCCGGTTGCGCGACCACCATTCCAGAATGCGGGAGACCGGAAACTGGATGCCCTCGTAACCGACATGCTGTCCCCGGGCATCCCGGCGTTCCTTGACGATCGCACTGTACCACAGCCCGCCGGCCACAAAGGGCATGGACAGGGCCGGATAGCCGGTTTCCGTCGCCATCGCGGCGGCTTCGGCGATGGCGGGCAGAGCGGGGGTTCCGCTCAACGCGGCGCCTTGCATATCATATCGGCGGTAACCCGGGTCGAGCCTCAACGCGTTGCCCGGCGCTTCGCCGGCAACCGCTTCCAACGTCATCAGGCGCGCAACCGTTTCCGAAAAAAACAAATTTAACGGAACGCTGCCCTGATCGAGGGTAACGCCGATTCCTTCACGAGCAATCCTGTCGGCGTCCCGATTGTCCAACCATCCCTGGACAACCATCGTGCCGATAATGAATCCGGCAACAAGTCCCAGTGCGATCTGCAGATATCTGCGAACCGACTCCGGAGGCAGCCAATTGGCTGCTCCGGTTCGGGGATAAGCGTCGCCATTTTCGGGGGCTTGCTCTGCCTGCCTGCGCCCGCCGTGTTCCATTTAAATACCGGTCTGTTACTTTCCCCACACAACCCACAGGGCGGATCGTGCCACCACACTAATAACTGCCCATGATACACTAAAATTCCATAATTTTTTAAATTAGTTAGCGGTAATTCGCGTTAACCATAACCATAAAGGATAAGCATGGCGGAATCCCTGTCTGCACGGGATTGCGTAAACCATAGAATACACTTCTGATTGTATTTCGACCCGCTACAATATTACTTTTCATTGCAAGCGGCCTTTTGCCCGGATTCTTCGATCCAATCCCTGCGACAAGCGATTGAGTGGATGTTATATAGAGGGCATGGACAACGCCATTCCTTTTTCAGTCGAACCGCACGATCATCAGCACTGTATCGACACGGCGCTGGACGGGGCGGCCGCTTTGTGCGCGCGCCGCGGCGTAAAGCTGACGGCCCTCAGGCGCCGGGTGCTGGAATTGATCTGGGCCAGCCATCAACCGACCGGCGCCTACGCTATTCTCGATGCGTTGCGGGCGGAAAACCGTAAAGCCGCCCCGCCGACCGTATACCGGGCACTGGAATTCCTGCATGCGCATGGCCTCGTCCACCGGATCGAATCGCTGAACGCCTATATCGGCTGCGTGCAGCCCGACCATCCCCATGCCGGGCAGTTCCTGATCTGCCAGTCCTGCGGTGCCACGGCCGAACTGCAGGATGAGGAAATCATCGCCGCGGTGGGCCGCAGCGCCAGCCGCATGGGTTTCCAGGCGCTGCGCCAGACCGTGGAGATAACCGGCCTCTGCCCGGATTGCCGCCAAAACAACGAGACTGACTGACCTCATGACGACACCGATCCCCTGCCAGCGGGAACTCTTCGATATTCCCGACGATGTCGCATGGCTGAACTGCGCCTATATGTCGCCGCTGATGAAATCCGCGGCCGCGGCCGGCGAGGCCGGCATCAGGGGCAAGGCACAACCATGGAACATAAAGCCGGCGGATTTCTTTCCGGGACCGGAGGAGGCCCGCGCCCTGTTCGCGCGGCTGATCAATGCATCGGCCGACGAGATCGCGGTCGTGCCGTCAGTCAGCTACGGCATCGCCACCGCGGCGCGCAATCTCGACGCCCCCGCCGGCAGCCGCATCCTGCTGCTGGACGAACAGTTTCCCTCCAACGTCTATGCCTGGCGCGAACTGGCGACGCGCACCGGGGCGCGGATCGACACGGTGCCGCGCCCGGCCGACGACGACTGGACGGTCGCGATCCTGGACAGGATCGGCGAGGATGTCTGCATCGCCGCCCTGCCCAACAACCACTGGACCGACGGCGGGCTGATCGACCTGGAAAAGATCGGCGCGGCCTTGCGCGAGGCCGGCGCGGCACTGGCGCTGGACGTGACCCAGTCGCTTGGCGCGCTGCCGCTGGACGTGCGCCGGGTCAGGCCGGATTTCCTGGTTTCCGGCAGCTACAAATGGATGCTGGGGCCCTACAGCCTCGGTTTCCTTTATGTCGACCCCAGGCATCACGGCGGGGAACCGCTGGAGCATAACTGGATCGCGCGGGCGGGGTCGGAGGATTTCACCGGCCTGGTGAACTATCGCGACGACTTCCAGCCCGGGGCGCGGCGTTTCGATGTCGGCGAGCTGTCGAATTTCGCACTGATGCCGCAGGCCAACGCGGCAATGCGCCAGATCCTGGACTGGGGCGTCGAGAACATCCATGCCACCCTGTCGGCCCGCAACGAGGCGATCGCCGCCAGCGCGCGCGAGATGGGCATCGATTCCGTCTCCCAGGGGCTGCGCGCCGGACATTATCTGGGCCTGCGATTCGAGGGCGGCGTGCCGGAAGGACTGGGTGCGCGGCTGGCGCAAGAAAACATCCATGTCTCCGTACGAGGCGCCTCCATGCGGGTCACGCCGCACCTCTATAACAATGACCGGGATATAGAGCGTTTCCTCGATGCCTTGAAGCGCGCGCTGTGACGACGCGCGGCGCGGCGGTCGCGGTTTCCGCGCGGCATAATGTGGCGGGCGCGATCCATATGGTGATCGGACTTTTTCTGTTTTCGATCATGGAAGTGCTGATCAAGTGGAAGGTGGGCGATTATCCGGTTCACCAGCTGGTCTTTTTCCGCGCCAGCTTCGGCCTGATTCCCTGCCTGATCATGGTCTGGCAGGCCGGCGGCATTTCGGCGCTGAAGACGCGGCGCCCCGGCGAGCATTTCCTGCGCGGCCTGGTCGGGCTGAGCGCCATGTGGCTGGTTTTTAGCGCCTACGAGACCATGAAGCTGGCCGATGTAGGCGCCGTCCTGTTCGCCGCGCCCCTGTTCCTGACCGCACTGGCCGCCCCGGCGCTGGGCGAGAGCGTGGGCCTTCGCCGCTGGACCGCGGTCCTGGTCGGCTTCGTGGGCGTGTTGCTGATCGTCAAGCCAGGCAGCACGGCGCTGCAGCCCGCCGCCATTGGCGTGCTAGCGGCCGCCGGCCTGTTCGCCGTCGCCATGATATTGATGCGCCGCCTGGGCACGACCGAAAGCCCGGGCGCCACTACCTTCTATTTCTCGGTGTTCGCCACCGCGGCCGGCATCGCCATGATAGCCATGTTCGGCTGGGTGACGCCGACGCCCCGGGATTTTATCGCGCTTTCCATGATCGGCCTGATCGGCGGCACGGCGCAGCTATTCGTCACCCAGTCGCTGCGGCTGGGCGAGGCGGCTGTGGTCGCCCCGCTACGCTACAGCTCGATCATCTGGGTGGTGACCTTCGGTTATATCTTCTGGGGCGAGCTGCCGGACATGATGGTGGTCGGCGGCCTCGTTATCGTCATCTGCAGCGGCCTCTACATCCTGCACCGCGAGACCCGCTTCGCCATCATCGAACGCCGCCGCGACCTGCCGGTGCGGTAGGGGCTTATTCGGGAACGCCGGCCTTGCGCAGGCCCTCGACAAATCGATCCACATAGGCCGGGTCCTGAAGATTGGTGGTCGTTACGAAATTGCTTATCGAAATGTCATAACCCTGCGCCCGCAGTTCCTCCAGCTCCCACTCGGCGTCATCCACCCGTTCAAGCTGGCCATAGGCCGCTATCAGGTATTGGCGCGGCCAGGCCACATTCGGGTTTTTCTCGAGCGCCTTTTCGAAGTTATCCGCCGCCGCCTGGTAATTCGTCAGCATGTACTGGCTTCGGCCGGTTACGAACAGATACCAGAAGGGATAACGGGGGTTCAGCCGCATCGCCTGTTCGATACTGGCAAGCCCTTCCTCGGCGCGTCCGGAAATGTTCATGACATTAGCCAGCAGGCCATGGGCGTCGGCGTAGTTGGGGTCGAGTTCGGTCGCTCTTTCGAGTGCGGCGATCGCGCGCGCGCCGTCGAACATCTGCCCCCGCGACACAAGGCGGGCCAGCGCCCAGAGCGCCTGTGGCTGGGTTTCGTCGAGCGCTACCGCCTTCTCCACCATTCCGAGGGCCTTGGCGAAACCCGCGGGCGGGTCGGGTACCCAGCTGTTTTCTGCCGCCAGGCTGTAGGCCGTGCCGAGGCTGGCATAGGTCGCGGCGAATTCGGGGTCGAGCCCGATCGCGCGTTCGAACAGGTGGCGCGATTCCAGGTTGGCTTCCTTCGTGAAGAAGCTCTCGAAGCGCCGGCCGCGCAGCCACAGATCGTAGGCCTCGGGGCTGCTGGTCAGCCGGTGGGCCAGTCTTTTTTCCTCGTCTGGCGTCAGCTTGACCGCCAACTCGCCGACGACCTTCGCCCGGACTTCGTCCTGCAGATCGAAGATATCCTTCTCTTCCCGATCATAGCGTTCGGCCCAGACGTGATGTCCGGTAACTGCGTCGATCAACTGAACATTGATGCGGATCCGACCGCCGGCCTTGCGGACGCTGCCCTCAAGCACGAAACCGACACCCAGTTCGCGTCCGACCTCGCGGATGTCCGGTGACTGTCCCTTGTAGGCAAACGACGAGTTGCGGGCGATGACAAGCAGGCCAGAAATCTTCGACAGATCGGTAATGATGTCCTCGGCCATGCCGTCGGCGAAATATTCCTGTTCCGGGTCGCCGGACATGTTGTCGAAAGGCAGCACCGCAATGGATTTCTGGATCGAACGTTCAGCGGCGGGTTCGCCGATCGCTTGGGGCTTTTCGCCGGTTGGCCCCGGCGCACGCAGAAAAAAGCCCGTCGCCACGACCGCCGCCAGAACAGCAGCGGCCGACACCAGCAACAGGACTTTACGGCTCTTATTCGCCGCTTTCGGGGCGGGGCGCATTCCTCCGGTCGATACCCGATATGCCGGGACAGGCTCGGGGATGTTCTTCAATGCCTGAGGGCCAAGCTCATCGTAGCTGATATCCAGCTTGCCGCGGACCTGGTTCCAGGCATCGCCCGAGATGACAATCCCACCTGGATCGGCCAGCGCCTCCAGCCGCGCGGCGATATTGACGCCGTCGCCAAATATGTCGCCATCCTCGGCGATGATATCGCCCAGATTGACGCCGATGCGGAATATGATGGCACGGTCCGCGGGTTCCCCGGCGTTCGCCGCCGCCACCGCCTCCTGCAACGCCACGGCGCAGCGCACCGAATCCACCACGCTGGCGAATTCCGCCAATATGCCGTCGCCCATCAGTTTGACGACGCGGCCATGGTGATCCGCGATAACGGGGTTTACGATTTCGGACAGACAAGCCTGCAGACGGACAAGCGTTCCCTCCTCGTCGGCCGCCATCAACCGGCTGTACCCGACGACGTCGGCGGACAGGATTGCCCTCAACTTACGCTCCACGACAGCCTCCCTTGAGCCGGACTGCGTTTCTTATGCGGGCAATAGTACCCGGTTCGGTTATGGCGGGCTACCATCCTGTTCCCTCAAGACTCCGGGCTTGCTGGCGGCAGCAGGCGCCAGTAGCTGCGGCCCAGGTGGAAATCCCGCTCCAGCCGGGGGCGTTCGGCGGCGCCGGCGCCGTCGCGCAGCAGCAGGCGGATATCGTTCAGCACCGGGGCGCTATCGCCGAAATATTCATGGCCGAACAGGTCGTCGCCGACGGCGGACGCGTCGACTGTGTCCATGTCGGCGATCACCACCATGCCCGGGCCGGACTCGCCGGCCCGCGGATGGTCGCCGGCCAGGCGCCTGGAGGTGGCCAGCGCGATATCGCTGCTGGATACATAGAGCGTGAAACGCCCGGCGAGCGGCCGCAGGCGCGGCATGGCGGCGGCGAAGATGTCGCTGTCCACATCGGGCGCGGCGAAGATCACCTCGCCGAACAGCGGCGGATTGCTGGCCGCGCGGTCGCGCACCAGCTGGTCGAGCGCCTGGATCAACACCCGGCTCCCCATGCTATGCGCGATCAGATCGATCCGCTCGGCGCCGGCGTCACGGACGAGCAGGCGCAGGGTTTCGGCGAGATGCGGCGCCGCCCAGTCGGCGTTGTTCAGGTCGGCCAGATAGCCGGCCACGGTGCCCGCCGACGGCCAGGCGAAGGCCATCGCCACGCCGTCATAGTCCATATCATGCGCGATCTGCGCGGCACGCCGCATCGACCACCCGAAATCGGTATTGAAGCCGTGGATGTAGAGCAGAATTCCCCGACGCCTCGACACTTCCAGCGCGGCGTGCAGGTCGCCGGTGAAAGCGCCGCGCGACAGCGGCCGGGCCGAGTCCAGATAGACATGCCAGCGCCGGTCGGCCGACGAACCTGCCGACGCCAGCGCCGGCTCCTCAAGCGTGCCGGCGACATGCACGGGCGGAATGCGGATATCGGCGACGCCATAGGTGATATCGGCCCGCCCTTCGCCATAGCTGGGCCCGCCGTCATTGGCGCCGCCATCGCGTTCCCGGTCGGTCGCATACCAGACCGCCACCGGAGTCTCAGCCCCGAGAACCCCGGCCTCCGGCCCGGAATCCCCGTAATCCGCCACGCATCCGGGGAGCATGACGAATAACAGGCCAAAAAGTAGTGTCGAACGGAGCTTCATGGTTGCAGGGTCGCCCAATGGTTCCGCCAATCGAGCCATAGAGGCGTTAAGATCGGATTAATACCAAAGCTCGCTGAAGAGGTGAATCGATCACCCCCGCCGCCGGCAATGCGGGGCCGTGGACCGGGATCGCGGCAGGGTGTCGAATCCGGGCCCATCGCGTTTGAAAAAAAAGAACGCCCGACCCGTCTCCCGGAGCGGTGCTCCGGGCCCGGGCCGGGCGCGTGTTATGTTCCGGTCAGTTGACCTTCGTGGCCTCGATTGTGGCCTTGGCGCCGAATCCGACCGAAATCGGGAACGACACGTGATGACCGCGGGTCGTGATATTGTCGTCGTGGGTGGCGAAGGCAAAGGTGTAGACGCCGCCTTCCTTCAGGGCCTTGTCGTCGGGGTTGGTCAGGTTGAGCGGGCGGGCCCACACGACCGTCCACATCCCATCTTTCCAGACACCCGTGGCATTATTGTTGTCGGCGGCCGAGCCCTTGGAGTCTTCCCGGCTGATGATGTATTTGGGAATGAGATCGCCTTCCTTCCACCCGGCGTTGGGGTCGAACGGCACCGCGTTCTTTTCCCGGATCAAAGTGGTCGGCATATTGCGGATGTCGTCGACTGTGACCGACTTCTTGCCGAAGACTTTCTCGTCGAACATGTATTTCGGGAGATGGGCCTTCTTGTCGACGTTACTGCCGAAGGGGTTCTTGCCGGCATCGCTGTTGCGATATTCAAGAACGTAGAAGTCGTCGGCCATGTTGACCGGATTCGAGCGGTGACCGCGCCACTGCATGAGGTCGAGGAAGCCGCCGGCGGCCTTGATCTTGGCGATTTCCTCGGGGGTTTTTCCCTTGTCCCAGGATGCATTCTCGTCGGTCCGGGTCGATGGCAGATACTTGCGCACGTCTTTCTTCTTGAGTGACATGAATAGCGGGTTGGCCAGGACATCGGCCTTGGCGGCCAGATCGGGACTGTCTCGCTCGCCATTATGGCAGGTAAGCCAGCAACCCTGGTTGGCAAAATTCGGCACCGAACCATCGTCGATCATGATCGACATGCGGTCTTCATAGATGCCGGGCTGCTTTCCGCTTTGAACGACTTCGTCCAGTTTCGGATAGCCGTACGAGTGCCATTCCTTGCCGTCGAAGCGCTGGTAGGGATGGGCGTAACCCGGATAATCGTTCAGGGTTTTCCACTGGAATCGGAAATAGGCATTCTCGTTGTCGTAGGCGATCTGGACATCCAGCTTGATGACGCCATTCTTACCCTCGACCGGCATCGGCTCGAGCCTGTTCTCGACGACCAGCTTCTCGCCCATCTTTGCTTCCTTGCCCTTGTGACAGGTGGTGCAGGGCTTGCCTTTCAATACCAGTTTCGCGCCCTTGTGCTGGTCGCTGCGCAGAAACTGGTAAGTGGACTGTCCAGGATAAAAAAGCGTCACCGT
>DAOVHN010000513.1 GCA_030671915.1 Pseudomonadota bacterium | reverse complement strand
CAGGATGTCGGCCGCCATCAGGTTGGGATAGGCGTAGAGGCCCACCGAGGCGTTTTCGCGATGCTTGCCCGCCTTCTCCTTGAACTGGGTCATCCGGTTTAGCCAGCCCAGCCGCGCCACGCAATTGAATATCCAGGCAAGCTGGGCATGGTCGGGATTCTGGCTCTGGTTGAAGACGATGTTCGCCTGGGGGTCGATTCCGGCGGCGATCAGCGCGGCCGTGACCTCGCGCGTCGATTTGCGAAGTTCCTCCGGATCCTGCCACTGGGTAATCGCGTGCAGATCGACCACGCAATAGATGCATTCATAGTCGTGCTGCAGGCTGACCCAGTTGCGAACAGCGCCGAGATAATTACCGAGATGCAGGTTTCCGGTGGGCTGGATGCCCGAAAAGATCCGGTTCATGGGTTTGGACTCCGTGAACGATTGTGGTGGCCGGGGATTCCGGCAGCGGCCGGTTTATCGCCGCTGGGGCGCGCGGGGTCAAGCGGCGGGGGGCGGCCCGCGGCGCAGGGCCGAAAGATCGGAACGTTTCATGGCGCCCGTGATCAGCGCCAGCCCGCCATAGATTGCACCGCCGGCGACGACGATGGCGGCCAGTGCGGCTATTTTCTGCCACAGCGGCCCACTCAACGGTTCCGCCAGGATCAGCGCCAGCCACCAGACGGCGACGGCCATGATGGCGGCGCAAAACACGATCAGCGGCACGCGCTTTTTCAGCCGGTCGTCCAGTTGAAGCTGTCCCCGGCGCTGCAGGACATAGCCCAGCAGGATCGCGTTGAACCAGTAAGCGATAGAGGTGGCCAGCGCGATGCCCACATGCAGGATGAACTGCATCAACGTCACCGCCAGCACGATGTTCAGAAATACCGCCGCCACGCCAATCTTGAACGGCGTCACGGTGTCCTCGCGGGCATAGAAGCCCGGCTGGAACGCCTTGATCAGCACGGCCGCCGGCAGGCCGACGGCAAAGGCGGCCAACGCCAACGCGGTCTGCGGCGTATGTTCGGGCAGGAAGGCCCCGCGCTCGAACACCACGCGGACGATCGGCTCGCCCAACGCCAGGAAGGCGGCGGCGGCGGGAATCGTCAGAAACAGCGCGAATTCGATTGCACGGTTCTGGTTATGGGCGGCAGCTGCATCGTCGCCCGCGCGCAATTGCCGCGTCATCAACGGCAGCAGCGCCACCCCCACCGACACGCCGACCACGCCCAGCGGGAACTGGTTGATGCGGTCGGCCAGGAACAGAAAGGTCAGCGATCCCTCGGGCAAAAGCGTGGCCAGGAAGACGTCGATCAGCAAATTGATATGGACGACGCTGGCCCCGATCACGCCCGGCAGCATGAGGGTGAATAGCCTGCGCACCCCCGGCGTCAGTTTCGGCCAGGGCATGCGGGGCAGGATCGCCATGCGGCGGCAGGCCAGCACCAGCCACAGGAACTGCGCCATGCCCGCGATCGCTACCGACCAAGCCAGCGCATGACCGGCGGCCTCGACCAGGCCGTAATGCACCAGCAACAGCGCCGTTATCAGCGCGATGTTCAGCAGGATCGGCGCGGCGGCGGCGGCGGCGAAACGGCCCATCGAATTGAGCATGCCGCTGAGCATCGCCGTCAGCACCATGAACATAAGGTATGGAAAGGTGATTCGCGTCAGATTGACGGTAAGATCGAATTTTTCCTGCTGGTCCGTCCAGCCCCAGGCCAGCACGATCATGATCCAGGGCATCGCCGCCATCGCCAGCATGGTGAGGAACAGCATCCAGGTAGCCATCACCGCCGCGATTTCGCCGGCATAACGGCGCGCGGCCTCGTGCCCCTCGTCCTGCAGGCGCCCGGCGAACAGCGGTACGAAGGCGGCGTTGAAGGCGCCCTCGGCAAACATGCGACGGAAGAAATTCGGGAACTTGAAGGCGAAGATGAAGGCATCGGCGATCAGTCCCGGGCCGACGACGCCGGCAAGCAGCATCTCGCGGGCCAGCCCCAGGACCCGGCTGATCATGGTGTAGGATCCAAGGGTCGCGATGGATTTCAGCAGCGCCATGCGCCGAGACATAGCCGATAGACGCGGCGGAAAAAAGGCTATTCGGCCGCTTCCGGGGCGGAAGCCGCTTCTTCCTTGGGATTCGCCTTGTCGAGGATGGGCAGCAGGGCCTCGCGAATCTGCTTCTGCTTGCCGTCGTGATCGACCTTCATGCCGAACACGTCACGCACATAGAACACGTCGACCACGCGCTCGCCATAGGTGGAGATTTTGGCGTTCGAAATCTGCAGGCCGAGTTTCGTCAGCGCATGGGTCAGGTCATACAGCAGGCCGGGCCGGTCGCGGCCGTTGACCTCGATCACCGTGTTGCTGCGGCTGGCCGCATTGTCGATCAGCACGCGCGGCGGCACCGAGAAGATCCGCGTGCGGCTGGGGATCGCCGTACCGCCCTCCAGTTCCGTCGCGGTGCGCAGCTTGCCGCCGAGCGATTGCTCGATCAGGGCGGCGAGACGCGCCAGCTTGTCCGGCCGGTCGAAGGCGCCGCCATCGGCGTCCTGCACCTGGAAGACGTCCAGCGCCATTCCGTCCTTGAAGGTGGTGATGCGCGCGTCCACGATATTGGCGCCGCTGACCGACAGCGCGCCGGTGATGCGGCTGAACAGGCCGGGATGGTCGGGGGT
>DAOVHN010000643.1 GCA_030671915.1 Pseudomonadota bacterium | reverse complement strand
TGAACGCCAGCACCTTGTCGCCGGGCGAAAGGGTATTGGTAAGGGCCGCTTCCCAGGCGCCGGTGCCCGACGACGGGAAGATGAATACCTGCCCCTCCTCGGTCCTGTAGACCTTTTTCAGGTCGCGCAGCACGCTGGTCGAAAGATCCGGGAATTTCGAGGATCGATGATCCTCCATCGCGATCATCATCGCGCGCTGTACGCGGTCGGGGATGTTGGTCGGCCCGGGAACGAACAGGAAATTGCGGCCCGTGGTGGTTCTCATGTTCTTCATGCTGTGTCTCCCTGCACCGGTCGTGCGAATGGCTAAACGAATGGTAAATCTGGCGGAGATGAATAGCGCGGTCGGCCCTCCATTGTAACCCTCCTCCGGTGTGGCCCCGGCCCACCCATTCAGGTGGCTGCCGGAATTCGTCCCTCATTTCGCAGAAGGTCGCGCCCCAGGGGCGTCCCCCGGATGATCGTCCCGGCGCCTTGCGCCTGCTCGCGAACAACGAGGCCCCGGTCCACGGCGTCTTCCCAGATCGTGAGGCGCGGGCATGAGGTGCGCCAGGCCTCCATTACCTCGCCGTAAGGTCGCGGTCGCGCCGCCACCCACTCCACCAGGTCGAGCACCAGGGCATCTGTCGGATCCGTCATGTCGGGCTCCATGATTTCCTGCGCCCGATGTTAGCAGATTTCCTGGCACTGGGCATCACCCCGTCGGTCCCAGCCCCGCGTCCTTCAAGGCCTTTTTCTGGCGCTTCGCCAAATTCTTTTCGTCGAAATCGGCGATCAGGTCGTGGAACAGGCGGTACCAGTTGACTTCGGCTTTCAGGCGCAGGAATACCGAGCCCAGCCCGATGGCAGCGCGGTCCATCAGGACGAATTCGCGCGGTGGGGTGACGCCGCCCAGGCGCCTGACCTCGCGATGCACCCGGCTGGCGACCCCGGCGCCGTAGAGGCCGCTGTCCGAATCCTGGATGCGCCGGACGCGATCCTCCATCAGGGGCGAGTAGACGAATTCTGCCCATATATTCAGCGTGTCGATTATCTCGGCATTCAGGTTCTCGAAGCCCCAGGTTTCGTAGGCATGGACCGCGAGGTCACGGTCGTCGTTTTGAAGCGCATGATAGAGATCGATCACCCCGCGCACGAAGGAAGGCGGAAATACCCGGATGCAGCCGAAATCCAGCAGATTGATCGAGCCGTCGGCGCGCGCGTTGTAATTGCCGAGATGCGGGTCGCCATGGATGACGCCGTAATAATAGAAGGGCACATACCAGGCGCGGAACATGTTGTGGGCGACGCGGTTGCGCAATTCCACCGGTGAATCCTCGAAGCCGGCCAGCGGGTGTCCGTCCATCCAGGTCATGGTGAGCAGCCTGTCGGTCGACAGTTCGGCCACTGGTTCCGGTGCGTGCACACCCGCCTCATCGGCCAGCATGGCTCGGTAGAGCCGCATATGGCGGGCCTCGCGGTCGTAGTCCAGCTCCTCGCGCAGGCGGTCGGAAATCTCGCGGTGGATCTGCTTTGTCGAAATCGCCCGGTCATAGCGTTCATAGACGGAGAAGATGAGGCGGAGCTGCGTCAGGTCCGCCTCCACCGCCGAGGCCATGTCGGGATATTGCAGCTTGCAGGCAAGATCCCGCCCGTTCAGCCCGACGGCGCGATGCACCTGGCCCAGTGAGGCGGCATGGGCGGCCTCGCGGTCGAATTCGGCGAACCGCGCCCGCCAATCCGGGCCCAGCTCGGCCGCCATGCGCCGGCGCACGAAGTGCCAGCCCATCGAGGGCGCGTGGGCCTGCAACTGCGCCAACTCTGCCGCATACTCCGCGGGCAGCGCATCGGGAATGGTCGCCAAAAGCTGCGCCACCTTCATCAGCGGCCCCTTCAACCCGCCCAGCGCGCGGGTCAGGTCGGCCGCATGCTTGTCGCGGTCCAGCTCGATCCCGAGCAGCCGGGAGCCGGCGAACCGCGCCGCCGCGCCGCCCATGGCCCCGCTAACACGAGCATATCGC
>DAOVHN010000501.1 GCA_030671915.1 Pseudomonadota bacterium | reverse complement strand
TCGACTTCGAGATTTTCCTGAACGAAGTGGACGAGGCCTGCAAGGCGCAGGGCATCGCGGCCGAGGCCGCCTCGAAGGAGTATGCACCGGGGCAATACGAGATCAATCTGCATTATGTCGCCGATGCGCTGGCGGCCTGCGACCAGGCGGTGCTGCTGAAGCGCGCCATCAAGGGCGTGGCGCGGCGCAACGGCCTGCTGGCCAGCTTCCTGGCGAAACCCTTCCAGGAAACGGCAGGCAGCGGCACCCATGTGCATGTCAGTCTCTACGACAAGGACGGCAACAACGCCTTCGCCGGCCCGCGCGACGAGGCGCTGGGCATCGACGCGGGGCCGGCGCTGCGCCATGCGATCGGCGGGCTTATCGCGGCGATGCCCGAAAGCATGGCGATCTTCGCGCCGAACGCCAATTCCTACCGGCGCTTCCAGCCCGGCATGTTCGTGCCGGTCTCGCCATCCTGGGGCGTCAACAACCGGTCCGCGGGCCTGCGCATCCCGCCGTCGGACGACCAGGCGCTGCGCATCGAACACCGCAACGCCGGCGCCGACGCCAACCCCTATCTGGTCACGGCCGCCGTGCTGGCCGGCATCCATCACGGGCTGATCAACAGGATCGATCCGCCGCCACACAGCATCGGCGACCGGGACCCCGACGGGCTGCCCGACCTACCGCTGAACTGGCACGCCGCGCTGGACCGCTTCCGCGACGGCAAGATCCTGCCCGCCTATCTGGGCGAGAAGTATCACGGGCTGTACGAGGCCTGCCGCCGCTATGAATGCGACCAGTATCACGCCCGCATCCAGCCGCTCGATTTCGAGTGGTATCTGCGGACCGTGTGATACGGAGACTCGTCGATAATGCACGGCCACACCGATTCCTGGTACGCCGCATCGGCCAACCCGGCGCCGGCCCATCCCCGGCTGGAGGGCGAGGTCGCGACGGATGTCTGCGTCGTCGGCGGCGGGTTCACCGGACTCTCCGCGGCGCTGCATCTGGCCGAACGGGGCTACGACGTCGTGCTGCTGGAGGCAGAGCGCATCGGCTGGGGCGCGTCGGGGCGCAATGGCGGGCAGATCTGCACCGGCTTTTCCAAGGGCATGGAGGCCGTCGAGGCCCATGTCGGCATGGAGGCCGCGCGTGCCTGCTGGGCGGTCACGGAGGAGGCCAAGGCGCTGATCCGCGAACGGGTCGAGCGCCATAACATCGATTGCGGCCTGAAATGGGGCTACCTGCACGCCGCCACCAAGCCGTCGCGCATGGAAGGGTTGAAGCGGGATCAGGAAAGTCTGGCCCGTTACGGCTATGAGGACACCAAGCTGCTGGACCGATTCGCGCTGATGGAGCGGCTGAAATCGCCGGCCTATCACGGGGCGCTGTGGGAAGGCGGGGCCGGTCATTTCCACCCGCTGAACTATGCGCTGGGGCTGGCCGATGCGGCGGCCGCGGCCGGCGTGCGCATATTCGAGCGGTCGCCGGTGGAGCGCGTCGCCACCGGCCCGCAACCGGCCGCCTACACGGCCGAGGGCACGGTTCGCGCGAAACATATGGTGCTGGCGGGCAATGCCTATCTGGGGCCGGTATCGCGCCCGCTGTATCGCCGCATCATGCCGGTCGCCAGCTATGTGCTGGCCACCGAGCCGCTGGGCGAGGACGGCGCGCGCGCGACGATCCCCGGCGACGACGCGGTCAGCGACACCAACTTCATCGTCGATTATTTCCGCCTGTCCGAGGACAAGCGCATGCTGTTCGGCGGACGGGCCAGCTACAGCCAGATCAGGCCGCGCGACCTGTTCGCCTTCATCCGCCCGCGCCTGCTGGAGATCTTCCCGCAACTGGCGGACGCGCGGCTGGATTACTGCTGGGAGGGCAATATCGGCATCACGGTCGACCGCATGCCCGACATCGGCCGCCTGGACGGCGAGGTCTGGTACGCCCAGGGCTATTCCGGCCAGGGCGTGGCGCTGGCCGGCATGTACGGCAAGCTGATCGCCGAGGCCATCGCGGGCCATGCCGAACGGTTCGACCTGATGGCCCGCTTCCGCCACCCGCCCTTCCCCGGCGGCAAACTGCGCACGCCGCTGCTGGCGCTCGGCATGCTTTGGTACCGTTTGCGCGATGCGTTGAGTTGAGTTGATTTGACCCGCCGCCCGCATCGGCGGCATGCAATCCGGGGCCCGCTGTTAATGTTTTTGGCATGGTTTATGCATCGTTAATTTCGGCTTCGGCTAGCAGGGGACGACGGCATCGGTCCGTCGGCATGACCGTCCGAGGGGTGGGAAATCGCATACAGAGGCGGCGCGGGCGCAATATGAGAATACTGGTCGTGGACGACAATGTGGACTTCGCCGACGGGATGGCGGAAATGCTGAACTTGTTCGGCCATGATACGCATACCGCTTATACCTGTGGCGAAGGGATTGCCGCCGCCACGGGAAATTTCGACCTGGCGCTGATCGATGTCGGGCTGGGCGACCGCAACGGCACCGAATGCGCGCTCGCATTAAAGAAATTTAGCGAGGCCGTTGTCTGCGTCCTGATGACCGGCTACAGCGCCGATGCGCTGGAGCAGAAGGGCATATCGGTCGACGAGTTCGAAATCTTGCACAAGCCGGTCAAACCCGAAGACCTGGCGCCATATCTCAAGGACTGACCCCCAGCGATTCTTCCGCCGGCGTATAAGGCAAATCCAGCGCCTCGGCCACCGCCTCGCAGGTCAGCTTGCCGTCATGGACATTCAGGCCGGCGCGCAGATGTT
>DAOVHN010000722.1 GCA_030671915.1 Pseudomonadota bacterium | reverse complement strand
CGAATCTGCGCCGCGACGAGACCCCGCTTTGTCTTCTGCCGATCGGTCGCCACTGAGAATCGGTTGCCGGATCAAGGCGCGCCGGCGGCCGCATGGCCCGCGGCAGTCCGCTCCATCAACGCGCTTACGTCATTGTCGTCGAGTTGCGGGAAACTGCTGTAGAACATGCTGAGCGCCCAGAATATATCGGGCGTCGCGAGGCAGACGATCTCGTCGGCATCGTCGCGCAGGCTTGCGATCGTGTCCGGTGGAGCCACCGGCACCCCCAGCACCAGGCGCGCCGGTCCGGTGCGTCGCACGGCGTGAAGCGCCGCGCGTACCGTGGCGCCGGTTGCGATGCCGTCATCCACAACCAAAGCCGTCCGACCCTTGAGCGCAACGCGTGGCCGGTCGCCCAGCCAGAGTTTCCGCCGACGCTCGATCTCTTCAAGCTGAAGTGCCTTTTGCTGCGTGATGTATTCGCCGGTGACATGCGCCAGCCCCTTTACCTCCTCGTTGATCACGAGTTCCGGCTTGTCACCGTCGACCACCGCACCGACCGCAAGCTCCGGCTGGCCCGGTGTGCCGATCTTGCGCACGAGCACCAGGTCCATGGGCGCATCGAGAGCCGCGGCCACCTCCAGCCCGATGGGTACGCCGCCGCGCGGCAACGCCAGCACCACCGGGTCCTTGTCCTTGAAGCGGAGCAGCTTGGCGGCAAGTTGCCGGCCGGCATCTTCCCTGTCCGCGAACATCGCAGTGTTCAATTGGCTGCCCCTTTGCTGACTGACAGATGATCCACAAACCATTTTCGGGCCAGATCGATCACTTCATCCAGGGTGCCGGGTTCCTCGAAAAGATGCGTCGCGCCCGGCACCACGGCCAATTTCTTCTCGCAGGTCAGTTGCGCCAGCGCGCCGCGATTGAGGTCGAGCACCGCTTCGTCGGCGCCCCCGACGATCAACAATGTGGGTGCCCTGACCCGTGCGAGGTCGGCGTCGGCAAGGTCCGGGCGGCCGCCGCGCGATACCACGGCCGCGATATCCCATTCGCTGCTCGCCGCGGCGACCAGCGCAGCGGCGGCCCCCGTGCTCGCGCCGAAATATCCTATTGCCAGCGCTGCCGTTTCCGGCTGTGTGGCCGTCCATTCGGTGGCCATCGCGAGCCGATCGGCAAGCAAGGGAATATCGAAAACGCGGGCGCGGTCCGCGGCTTCCGGTTCTGTCAACAGGTCGAACAACAGCGTGGCAAGCCCGGCTGCCTGCAAAGCTTCTGCGACATAGGTGTTGCGAGGACTTAAGCGGCTGCTACCGCTGCCGTGGGCGAACAGGACAATGCCGCTGGCCGCCTTGGGCAGGGAAAGCAGCCCCTCAAGGCCCATGGGTGCGATCCGCACGGCGCATGGCACGGTGTGTGTCGGGTTCTGGGTGGTGACAGTCATCGGGGCCTCCATTGGCAGGCCCGGAAATCATACACCGGTCAGTCGCGGTCCTCGGCGTATTTCTCTTCGGTTCTCAGTATATCGTAAACGGCGGCGACGGGGCTTGTGCCGGGAAGCCTCAAATCTCCCATTACGTCGCTTTCGCCATCCGCCCAGGTGGCGGCTTCCTCGATCTGTTCGATTGTCGCGCCGGTCGCGATGATCGCCATTACGCGGGCATCGGTCAGCGGCCCGACGATGTCGATGATCTGTTCAGCCGTGACTTGGGGTTTGT
>DAOVHN010000680.1 GCA_030671915.1 Pseudomonadota bacterium | reverse complement strand
GATAGTGGCCCCAACAACTCCTTGCGTCCGTGCCAAAGCTCCTCCACAATATCTGGTGGTGGGCTATGTCGTATAAACAATCAATCGATAACTGCCTCGGCGAAGGCCGTTTGAGCGAAGCGCAACTGGCTGGGGCGCTGGGTCAGGCGCGTCTCGGGCTGGCGCAACTGCGCGCATGGCATGGCGACGGCTCCCTGCCGCTTCTGGCGCTGCCCGGCCGGCGCGACGATCTGGAGGCGCTGAGCCCCGTGATCGCCTCCTTCCAGGAACATTGCACCGACATTCTGGTGCTCGGCACCGGCGGCTCCAGCCTCGGCGGGCGAGCGCTTTGCGCACTGGCCCAACCCCACGGGGGCCCGCGCATCCATTTTCTGGAAAATGTCGATCCCTGGCGCTTCGCGCAGCTGTTCGACAGCCTCGACCTGGAGCGCACCGGCGTCATCGCGATATCCAAGTCCGGCGGCACATCGGAAACCATGATGCAGTTCCTCGCCTGCCTCAAACGTTTTCGCGATTCGGTCGGGGATGCCGGGATCGCCCGGCGTTTCACCGTGATCACCGAACCCACCGGCAATCCCCTGCACCGGCTGGCGGACGAGTTCGCCATCCCGTGCCTCGACCACGACCCCGGCATCGGCGGGCGCTTCTCGGTCCTGTCGCTGGTCGGACTGCTGCCCGCCGCGATCGCCGGCGTCGATATCGGTGCGGTGCGCGACGGCGCCGCCGAGGTGTTGGAGGCAGCCCTGGCGGCGGATGACCCGAAGGACAGCGCCCCCGCGCTGGGCGCGGCGGTCTCGGTCGCGCTGGCCCGCGAGCATGGCGTATCCGCCACCGTCTTCATGGCCTATGCCGATGGCTTGCGCGAAACCGCGCTGTGGTTCCGCCAGCTCTGGGCCGAGAGCCTGGGCAAGCAGGGCCGTGGCACAACGCCGATCGACGCCGTCGGCACGGTGGACCAGCATAGCCAGCTTCAGCTCTGGCTCGACGGCCCGGCGGACAAGATGTTCACCATCGTCACCGCGCCGTCGCTGGGCCAGGGCGACCGGACCGACCCGGCCATGCTGTCCCGCATCCCGGAACTCGACTGGCTGGCCGGGCGCACCCTCGGCGACCTGCTGGACGCCCATGCGCGCGGCACGGCGGATGCACTTGCCGCGGCGGGCCGGCCGGTGCGGACCATGCGCCTCGACGCGGTGGACGCACCGTCGCTCGGCGCGCTGCTGATGCATTTCATGCTGGAAACCATAATCGCGGCGCATATGATGGGGGTGAACCCGTTCGACCAGCCCGCCGTCGAGCAGGGCAAAATCCGGGCGCGCGCCTACATGGACGAAACAAGAGGGACCGAACGTTGAGCGCGATCCGCAAGCTGCCGGAAACGCTGGTCAACCGCATCGCCGCGGGCGAGGTGGTCGAGCGCCCGGCGAGCGCCGTCAAGGAGCTGGTGGAAAACGCCATCGACGCCGGCGCGACCCGCATCGACGTGGTGGCGCGCGACGGCGGGCGGACCCTGATCTCGGTCACCGACGACGGCCACGGGATGGACGCCGATGAACTCCGCCTCGCGGTGCAGCGCCACGCCACCTCGAAGCTGCCGGACGGCGACCTCACCGATATCAGGAGCATGGGCTTCCGGGGCGAGGCCCTGCCCTCGATCGGCGCCGTCGGCCGCCTGACCCTCACCAGCAGGCCAAGCGCCCGCGGCCCCTACAATAACAAAACCGCGGACAGCGCCTGGCGCATCCATGTCGAGGGCGGCAAGGTCGGCGCGCCCGAACCCGCCGCCCACCCCCCCGGCACGCGGGTCGAGCTGCGCGATTTGTTCTACGCCACCCCGGCGCGCCT
>DAOVHN010000251.1 GCA_030671915.1 Pseudomonadota bacterium | reverse complement strand
TAACGGCTGCCGCCGGCGCCTGCCGGTTTGGCTGTCGACGGCATGAAAGCGAGGTGGACTTGAGCCATATTGCGTTCAAGCGATTCCGACCAGGCGGTGCGCAAAGTGTGCCCGACGTCGAGGCTTTTCTTGGCAAACTGGAAAACTGGCTGGACGAGGCGGGTTTGCGGGATGTCAGCCTTTCCATGGATATCCAGGAACATGGGGGCAAGGGGGCGCCGCAGGTTATCAATCTCGTTCTTGCTCCCGGACGCCCCGGCGCCGCATCCCTGTCGATCGGCGTTTGCGCCTGGCCCGACAATGAGGTTGAGTATTATTTGTCGATCGGCGCCGATCGGGACATCCTGTCTACAGCCATCGATGACCGGCTGGTCGCGGACAGCCTGCTGGCGATCTGCGAAGCGGTCGCTGGCGGGCGGCTATGCGAACAGCGGCTGACCATGGCGGGCAAGGTGATCGGCCACCATGCGGCGGTGCCCTATGGCCATACCGGAATTATCGCCCAGCGCACCGGGCTAGCCGGCCTGCGGCTGGACCGTGTCATCGCCGCCCTCGGCATCGCCCGGTTTGAGGAAATCCACTATCCCGCCTGGAAGGTCATCTGAGGCGAGAATGCGGCTCAATACCCCAAGGCGCAGCCGTCCTTGCGGTGTTCGGAACCCGCCGACAGGACGCCTTTTTCGCGGTCGATGACGATCATCTGGCCGCCGCCCAGCGGGGACGGGGCGAAGGTCAGTGCATGGCCGCGGGCCTTCAGGCCGGCGTAGGTTTCCGCCGGGAAGGTCTTTTCGATATTGACCAGCGCGCCGGTCGCGAAGACGCGGGGCATGCTGATGGCGGCCTGCGGGTTGAGGCCGAAATCGATTACGTTGGTCAGCACGCGGGTATGGCCATAGGGCTGGTAGTCGCCACCCATCACGCCATAGGGCGAGACCGCCTCGGCCCCGCGGGTCAGCATGCCGGGCATGATGGTGTGCATCGGGCGTTTGCGCGGGCCGATGCAGTTGGGGTGGTCGGGGTCGAGGCGGAAGGACTCGCCGCGGTTCTGGAAATGCACGCCGGTTTCGGGGCAAAGGATGCCGCTGCCGAAGGAATGATAGACTGAGTTGATGAAGCTGACCGCGTTCAAATCCTTGTCCACCACGCTGATATAGACGGTGTCGGAGGTCTTCAGGCCCAGCTCCGGGATGTCCGGCATGGCGCGGTCCAGCGAGATATTGGCCCGCAATGAGGCCGCCCAATCCTTCGACACGAGCTGTTCCGGCGAGACCTTCACGGTGCCGGGGTCGGAAATCGCCGTATCGCGTACGGCGAAGGCGATGCGCCCTGCCTCCATCTCCAGATGCGTGCGCTCCGCCGACAGCGGATCGTATTGCGCCAGGTCGTAGCCCTCCAGGATGTTCAGCATGATCAGCGCCGTCACGCCTTGGTTGCTGGGCGGGATCTGGTGGATGGTGTAGCCGCGGTAATCGGTGGTGATCGGCGTTACGTAATCGCCCTTCGTGGCGGCGAAATCCTCGACCGTATGCAGCCCGCCCAGCGCGCGCAGCTTGGCCACCATGGCCTCGGCGACCGGCCCCTCGTAGAAGCCGGCGCGGCCCTTGGTGGCGACGGTTTTCAGCGTCTCCGCCAGTTTCGGCTGGATATGCAGCTGGCCTTCCTCCGGCACCTTGCCGCCCGGCATGAAGACCGCCTTGGCGTCCTCATCCCAGGAAACCGTCTCCACCGCCCGCAGCCAGTCGTAACGCACGCGCGCATGGACGGCGTAACCCTCCGCCGCATAGCGGATGGCCGGCGCCAGCAGGCGGTCCAGCGCCAGTTTGCCGTGGTCGTTGTTCAGGGTCACCCAGGCCTCGATCGCGCCGGGAACGGTCACGGAATGGGGCGTGTGCTGCTTGATCGCGGTTATGCCCTGTTCACGGTACCAGTCCACAGTGGCGGCGGCAGGCGAGCGGCCGGAACCGTTATAGGCGATGACCTCGGCCGACCCCTTGGGGCACATCAGCGCGAAAACGTCGCCGCCGATGCCGGTCGATTGCGGCTCCACCACCGCCTGCACGGCCGCCGCGCAGATCGCCGCATCCATGGCGTTGCCGCCCTCCTTCAACACATCCAGCGCCGCGCCGGTGGCGAGCGGATGAGAGGTCGCTGCCATGCCGTTGACGGCATGAACGGTGGACCGACCGGGAGCTTCGAAATCACGCATGGAGAGCCTCATGGGGGAAATAGGACAATGGAATTCGGTCGCCAAACTAGCGGGCAAGCCGGGCATGCACCAGCCCGGATTGACCGCCTGCGATAATGGGGCCTTACACCTGGGCGTATCCTTCGACTGGCGCCGTTGGGCGCCGGCAGGCGCCATGGCGCCTAGGCGCCGCGGGCGAAGGGGACGACATAGGGGCCTTCGGGGATGACGGCGACGTCCGGGTCGCCGGCGTGGGCCACGGCCGCGGCGATGGCGTCTTCCAGGGAATCGACCATCTCGATGCCGGTGATGCGGCGGTCCTCGTCGGGCATGTTGGGGGCGTAGAGCTGGATATTACCGACGCGCATGGGTTTTAGCTGCATTTCGGTCTGCCACTCGTCGACGTCGGCGTGGCTCTTTGCCAGCAAGGTATCCAGGAAGGCGTCGGGGCCCAGCGCGACCAGCCGCTCCTGCGCCGCGCGGAATTCCGGCGAGCCGAAGCCCTCGGAAATCTCCGAGGCGACGATGATGGTGCCGCCGGGCTCCAGGATGTCCATCGGCACCACCATGGCCTTGACCGTCTGGTAATAGGTCTTGTCCAGGGGATAGCCCGCCGACGAGGTCACGATGGTCTTGAACTTGCGGCCCACCGGCACCTCGGTCGAGGCGCGCACGAATTCCACCGACGCCAGATGGCTCTCGATGATCTCGCCGAAGGTGACGTTGATCAGGTTCCGGTCCTCGTCGATCACCGTGTTGAGGGCGTATACGTCGCCCAGCATGCGCACGATCGCCAACTGCTCTTCATGCAGCGGGTTGCCGTCCAGATTGCATTGCACGGCCGCCGGGTCTTCCATGAACTTCGCATTGTGGAAGGTGCGGATGGCCTCGTGATGTGCGACGCCAGGCGCCACCACCTTGCGCCCGCCGGAATAGCCGGCCATGAAATGCGGCTCCACCAACCCGGTGGCGATCTTCAGGTCGGCCTCGACGAAGCGCCGGTCCAGCTTTACCGGCACGCCGCGTTTCGGCGTCACCCCCAGATCCACATGGTCCTCGTCGTTACGGGCGAAGTGATTGACGACGCTGACATTTTCCAGCACCCAGGGGTCGCCGACCAGTTCCGCCAGCTCCTCGCCCTCGTTGGGGCGGTGCAGGCCGGTGGCGACCAGCACGGTGATGCGGTCCGTCGGGATGCCGGCGTCCATCATGTCGCGGATCATCGGCTGCAGGAACAGGTGGTTGGGCACCGGACGCGTGATATCGCAGATCAGGATGCAGGCGCTGGATTTTCCCTTTGCCAGTTTGCCCAGCGGCGGCGCGCCGATCGGCCTGTCCAGCGCGTCGCGAATGGCCGCCGCCTGGTCGGCTAGGATCGGCAACGGCGTCTTGCGGATTACCGTGGGATTGACGCCCTCCGGCAGGTCGAGTGTCAGGGTGGATTTCCCGTAGGCCAGCTCGACGCTCATGGTATCAGGTCCTATCCCAGCTTAACCAGCGTGCGGCCGCGAATCTGGCCTTTCAGGATTTTTCCGCCGGCTTCCATTACGCCGTCGAGGCCGATTTCGCCGATCATGTCTTCCAGCTTGTCCATCGGCAGGTCATGGCCGACGCGTTCCCATACGCGTAGCCGGTCCTCGAAGGGGACCATGACGGAGTCAACGCCGATCAGTTTTACAGCGCGCAGGATGAAAGGCAGCACATTGGTTTCGATCTTGATCCCGCCGGCGTTGCCGCAGGCCGCGATCGGCGCGCCATAGGCCATCTGGCCGATCAGCCGCGACAGGGTCGCGCCGCCGACCGTATCGACCGCGCCGGCCCAGACCGCGCTTTCCATCGGTTTCTTCACGGGCGCCGACAGTGCCTCGCGCGCCACGATCTCCGCCGCACCCAGCGACTTCAGGTAATCATGTGTGTCCGCCCGCCCGGTCACGGCGGCGACCTCATAACCCAGCTTGGCCAGGATGGCGACGGCGACCGAGCCAACGCCGCCGGCCGCCCCGGTCACGATCACCTTGCCGCTGTCCGGCGTCACGCCCTGATCCTGCAGCGCCAGCACGCAAAGCATCGAAGTGAAGCCGGCGGTGCCCACCGCCATCGCCTGGCGGGTATCGACCCGTTTGGGCAGCGGCACCAGCCAGTCGCCCTTGACCCGCGCCTTGCCCGCGAAGCCGCCCCAATGCGCCTCGCCCACGCGCCAGCCGGTCGACACGACCTTGTCGCCGGGGCTGTAGCGGGCATGGCTGGAGGCCTCGACCGTGCCGGAAAAATCGATGCCCGGCACATGCGGGTAGTTGCGCACCAGGCCGCCCAGCCCGTTGAGGACCAGCCCGTCCTTGTAATTTACATCGGAATAGTCGATGCGGACGGTAACGTCGCCCTCCGGCAGATCGCCGTCGGAAAGCGTCTTGATTTCGCCGGAAACCTTGCCGTCGGATTCGCTAAGCACAAGTGCGGGAAAAGTATCGTCGGCCATGGCGGCACCTCCAGAATTGCGGGTTCGATTACAACGGCGGTATAGCCTCTGAAACTGTCGCCCGCAAGGTTTAGCCCGTGTAAGATAGCAGCGATCTTAACAAGGCAGGCCAGATAAGGAATG
>DAOVHN010000308.1 GCA_030671915.1 Pseudomonadota bacterium | reverse complement strand
GCGTCAAGAAGATGTTCATCGGCCAGCCCCCCGGAAGGCCCATCATGGCGGCGGCTTCCTGATACAGCGCGTCAATATCGGGCCGTTCCTCGCGGTCGACCAGGATATTGACGAACTTTTCGTTCATCATGGTCGCGGTTTTCGGGTCGGTGAAATTCTCGTCCTGCATCACATGGCACCAGTGGCAGGCCAGATAGCCGATCGACAGCAGGATCGGCTTGTCGCGTCGCTTCGCCTCGGCCAGCGCCTCCGGTCCCCAGGGCCACCAGTCGACCGGATCGGCCTTGTGCAGTTGCAGGTAAGGGCTGGTTGCGTCGGCCAGCCGTTTGGCCGCCAGGGCAGGCGCGGTCGTGGACAACAGCGCGATCAATCCAGCCAGTATGAACGCAGTCAGGGATTTCATTACCGTATTTTAACCCATCGCCGGCGGCCTGCCCATCAAAGCTGCGTGTGCGATATTGGCCGGCGGCGACACTTCGCTTTGCACCGAAGCCCTGAACGAAGACCCTACTCCCGCGCCGCCAACAGTGCCTCGGCCAGTTCCTGGAAACCCGCGGCGCCGCGGCCTTGCGTAATCCAGGCCGGTTCCGCCGACAGCCGGCCTGCGAAATCCCGCACATTGGCCACGCCGACCGCGTTGGGGAAGAAGCCGAACATCGGCGCATCGTTTGGGGAATCGCCGGCGAAAACGATGTCGTCGCGCGCGGCGTCGATATCGCGGTCGAAGAATTCCGCCATGGCGCGTCGCGTCATGGACAGCTTGTCGAAATCGCCGAACCAGCCGTTGACGTGAATGGAGCTGACCTTGGCCACCGCGCCCGCGGCCTCGAACATGGCGACGATGCGCGCGATATCCTCGTCGGACAGGCGCGGCACGTCCTCGGCGAAATCGATGGCCAGGTCTTCTTCGCGATAGGGCTGGTCGGCGGCGACCGCCGCGCCCGGCACGGCCGCCGGGATTTCGCGCGCCAGCCGGTCCAGCTTCACCCGGTCGGCGGCGCGCCGGTCGGCCGTCTTCCAATAGCGCCGGTGCATGCGGCGGGCCTCATGATCGTAGCGGAAGAACATGGCGCCGTTTTCCCCGACCACGCCGTCCACCGGCCACATGCGGGCGAAATGATCGCACCAGCCCGCCGGCCGCCCGGTGATCGGCAGCACCCTTATCCCCGCCGCCTGCAAGCGTTCCATCGCCACCAGACTGGCCGCGGGCAGCCGCCCGTGGTCGGTGATCGTATCGTCGATATCGCACAGCACGAACCGCACCGCGCGCCGTGCGTCGGCGGGAAATTCGCTCAAGGGCCGCATCGTCGCGGCCGTCATGCGCGGGCCGCCATGGTCCGGCCTGGCTCCAGCCCGCTGGTGGGGGATCGGTCGTCGCGAGCAGGGATGAAATTGAAATCCATTCGGTGCCTCCATGAATCGCAGATGCGATTATGCACGTCATGACGGCGCCTGCAAAAACGATTATGCCGGATTTATCGGGCTTGCGCCGACAGCACGGCCACGCAGTCCCTGGCCATGGTGCGGGCGGCCTCGCCGGTTCGGGCCAACGCCATGAAATGCAGGCCGCGCCCTTCGGCCATCAGGCGCGGCGTCAGGATTACGATGCCTTCGTCGCGTACACCGGGCCGGAACAGGCGCTCGCCCAGCCTGTCGATCGCCTGGTCGACGGTCAGCGGCTGCAGCGGCTGGGCTTCGCGCTGGACGACGACGAAGGGGCGCCGCCGCCAGTTGCCGGTCAGCCGGTTGGCCAGCGTCATGGGGATCGACACGCCGCCCCAGCGGCCGTTGCATTCGATCCAGTGCAGCTCGGCCTCTTGCAGCGACCGGCCCGCCAGCACCGCGTCGAAGCTGCAGCGCCCGTAATAGCCGAGACGCTGCAGCAGCCCGGCCAGCAACGCGGCCTCGTGCGCCAGGCGCATTATCCAGCCGTCCGGCAGGTCGACCGGAACTGCGCCCACAAAGGAGCCGCGGGGGCCTTCCACCACCTGTTCGAATATGCCCTCGATAACCGGCGGGCCGTCGCGGGCCTCGGGGATCCAGGTCTGAACCGAGGGCGAGCCGACGGCCGGGCTGTCCCAGACGCCCACCAGCAGAGGCCAGCCGCCGTCCCAGTGCAGGCCGGTCAGCGTTTCGATCACCCAGCTGCGCAGTTCGACGAATGTCCGGCGCAGAATATCCTCCGCGCCAACCGCCAGATTGCCCAGCGAGCCCGCGCTGTCCGGCACTTTTACGATGACCCGCTCATGGCGGCGCGCCAGCGCCCGCAACTCGGCGGCCAGCGCGGACGGCCCATAAGCATAATACGTCATCGGCCGGGCACGGCGGCCCAGCACTTCCGACACCCGGTCGGCGAACCACAGCTTGTCGTTGACCCGCCGTGTCAGGCGCGGCGGCGCGGCGGCGATGCGAACTTGCGCGCCCGAGCGCGCCGCGATCTCGCGTCCAAGCACCCAGCAGCCGCCATTGCCGTAATAGGTGATCAGCGAAATCACGCCGTCGCGGCGCGCGGCCTCGACCAGCCGGTTCATTGCATCCGCATCATGCAGCAGACGCGTGGGCAGCCGAATGGGCGCGCCGTCTTCCGGCGCCGGGAAAAGCCGCTCGACCTGCCCCAGTCCCAGTATCTCGCGGCAATAGGCCTCGAAGCCGGGATCCGGCTGCTCGCCGATGGCGACGAAATCGCCGTCGCCCGCCAGCAGCAGCGGCCGGTATTCGGTCAGCACGACGCCGCGCCGGGCGTACAGAGCCAGGCCGCTGTGATCCTCGAAGGCCAGCGCCCGCCCGTCTTCCGCCAGGCCGGCGGCTACGCGCTCGCCAAAGGCGGCGCTGTCGCCAAGCGCGGGCTCTTCGCGCAGCAGCCGCGCCGCGATGGCGTCCAGCCTGTCGCTATCCTTATCCGGGATTTCGGGCCGGGCGAGCGGAACCACAGGCAGGGACGCCCTTGTCCTGACCGGATTACTCTGCCGCCCCGTGGCTACGGGCGGTTTTCCTTCGATCACGCTCGTCATGGTCGGCTACTCCTTGCCGAACCCGGGGGTCAGCATAGACCGGGCTTGGCCCGGCCGATATGATCCGGATCAAATGGCCGATTATCGCGACGCGCAGGTCCGGCGGCATCGTGCGGACCGCCCGCGAAGGTCTCTACCCCGTAATTTTCAGGGGGCTTCGCATCCATTAATGCAACGTCGAATCGGCCGTTGGGCCCGATACCTCCTCGTTTCCCCGATCCGGCTCGAGCGGCAGCCACAAAACGAACCTCGCGCCACGCCCCTTGCGGTTGCTGGCTTCCACTCCCCCGCCATGCTGCTCCATGATCTGCCGAACGATCGGCAGACCCAGGCCGACGCCGAAATTCTTGGTGCTGAACAGCGGTTCGAAGATCCGGTCGAGCGAATCTTCCGTCATTCCCGGGCCGGTATCCTCGATAATTATTTCAGCGCGGTTCCGGCGCAACCGTGTTGTGACAGACAGGCGGTGTCCGGACCGGGGGACGGTGTCGCTCCCCGCGCCATTCGCGTTCATGGCCTGGCACGCGTTTTCATATATGTTGATCACCGCGCGGCGCAGCCGATCCGGATCGGCGGATACCCGCATGTCGCCGGTGTCGAAATTTCTGCGAACCGAAATGCCTTCCGGAACTGGCTGTTCCTCCAGCAGCGCGATGAGCCACTTATCGACGGGCAACTGCTGGAACTGCAAATCGCGGATTCGCGTGAAATCCAGAAGCTCGTCGATGATGTTGTCGCACCGTGTAATGCTGCGATTGATGCGGCCGATGGCTGCCGCCATCCGGTCGTCGCTCTGCGCAGCCTTTTTCTCGACAACGTAGAGCGACGTACGTATGGCGCCGAGCGGGTTGCGCAACTCGTGGCTGACCGTTGCCGTCAACCGGCCGAGAGTCGCGAGCCGCTCACGCTTCACCAGTTCCTCCTGCGCCGCGCGCAGCGCCGCGGTGCGCTCCTCTACACGCTGTTCGAGTTCCGCATTGAGCTGCGCCAGTTCCTGCTCGATGCGCTTGCGCTCGGTAATGTCCTGAACTATCCCCCGCCATTGCGGCTTGCCGGCGGTGTCGTCTTCGATCCATTCGCCCTGTTCGACAACGGTCCGTT
>DAOVHN010000266.1 GCA_030671915.1 Pseudomonadota bacterium | reverse complement strand
TGTCTCATGACGATTGAAGCGCCATTGCAGATATACCGCGACCGGGTCCGCCCGGAATGGATCGATTACAACGGCCATATGAACGTGGCCTATTACGTGCTGGTCTTCGATTACGCGACCGACGCCTTCTTCGATTATCTGAGGCTGGGGAAGGACTATCTGAAGCAGGCCAACTGCTCCACCTTCGCCGTCGAGATGAATGTCAGCTATGTCCGCGAGGTCCATGAGGGCGATCCGCTGGCCTTCCGCACATGGCTACTGGGCCACGACGCCAAGCGGCTGCACTATTACCACGAAATGTATCACGCCGATGAAGGCTGGCTGGCGGCGGGCTGCGAGCTGATGAGCCTGCATATCGACATGTCGGTCCGCCGCACGGCCCCCTTCCCGGATGACGTCAAGTCATGGCTGGGTGAGGTCGCCGCCGCCCACACCGCCATCACCGCGCCGGAACGTGTGGGCCGCAAAATCACGGTGCCCGTGCGGTCGTGAGTCGATCAGGGCCTTTTTAGGTTGGAAAAATATTTTTATAAATGCCAATTGCGACAATTGGCGGTTGCAGGGGAGGATGATGTGCACAGCGATTTTTCTGTTTTACGCCGTGATCGTGACTACAGCCTGCCCGAAAATGCCAGTCAGGGAAATGAAGGATGGGGTGTTATGTCCAAGGTTACTGCTGCAATGTTGGTCGTCATGTTCGCGATATCGCCGTCCTTCGCTGCGGAATATTGGAGCGAAGGATGGGAAGGTTATTTGTCCAGGGATAAGACAACCGGCGCACCTAAATCCTGCTCAATCTATAAGGGTACCGGGTCGGGTGAAAGTATCGGCATCGTACTCCGTTTAAACCGTCGCATCGGTTCCGGTGCGATTGAATTGATAATCGCTGCCGATAGTCGGTCCTGGGAGACAACAGAAGGTCAGACCTACTCGTCTAGGACCTGGATCGATGGGGAATTCCATAGTGCGGGCGGTGTCGTGGCAACCGAGTCGATTGGCGTACTTGGCTTGGAAACATACAAGCGGAAAACGTTATTGGCCTTGCGCGATGCTCGCGAGATTACCGTACGAGTCCTCGGTACAAAGGTCGACTTTTCAATGGATGGAAGCGCCAGTGCGGTTGATTGGCTACAAGCCTGCGCAGAAAATAACATCATAAGGGCGTTGCGTTCAGACGAGCCACCCGGGAAACCCATGAACCCGGAGGAAATGGAGTATCTCGGACTCGACGAAATGGACGGCATCCTTATGGCCGCCGGATTAACTGGATACACAATGGTGCCGAGGGAAGAACTGGACGATCCCGATACAAGTGAATGGCTTTGGGGCCAGGGCGGTGGCAGGCAGTATTATGATGGGAAAACCGGTGGAAATTTCGACGCGGTTTTTGCGGACACGATTGCCAATATTAAAAATATGTGCGTAAAAACAAAACCCTCTGGCTTCCGCGACTGGACCGACGCATTTTCAAATGGAGCCTCATTCGGCAAATCTGATTTTTACTGCGTCGACGGGCGCGGCGAATCGAGGACCGCAATAACTGTTATCGAGGGCCAAGCCAGGAACCTCGTGGTCATCCTTTACGGAGCCGTTGCTTCTGACGTTAGAGAGGCCGATGACAGATTAACTGCCGTTTTTCGAGAACTTTATCGGTGAGCGGAGCTTGGCGCGATTTTCGTGCCAACAGAGACCAACCGGTTAGAGCTTCCCCTTGAGGCCGGAGTCTTTGCGGTTTAGTAAGGGGTTACAGGCAATATTGGCGGCAAGACCGTAACCACCAACCGCACGGGAAACACCGTGACCTTGCCCAACTTCGGCCAGATCCTTCACGCGCTTGACCGCTTTACCCGGCACGAGCAGGTCGTGCTGTCGGCGCTGGCGGTCGTGATCGGCGGTATCGGCGGCGGGTCGGCCATTGCCTTTCGCGAGGGGCTGGGGGCGGTGCAGTACTTGTTCTACGGCTTTTCCTCGGAACGGGTTGTCACCTTCATCGCCGATGTCGCCTGGTGGCACATCCTGGCGGTTACCACCATTGGCGGGCTGGCGGTCGGGCTGTTCGTCGAATTCCTGATGCCGGGCAAGCGGCCGCTGGGCGTCGCCGACGTGATGGAGGCGAGCGCGCTGAAGGGCGGGCGGATGAGCCTGACCGGCGGCATCCGCGCGGCGCTGGTCAGCGCGGTGTCGCTGGGCGCCGGCGCCTCCACGGGCCGCGAGGGGCCGGTGGTGCATCTGGGCGCCAGCGTCAGCGCCTGGGTCGCGAAAAGGCTGCGGCTTGGCCGGGCGCTGTCGCAGACGCTGCTGGGCTGCGGCGTGGCTGCGGCGGTGGCGGCCTCGTTCAACGCGCCCATCGCCGGCGCGTTCTTCGCGCTGGAGGTCGTGGTCGGGCATTATTCCATGACCGCCTTCACCGCCATCGTGATTTCCTCGGTGACCGGCACCATCGTCAGCCGCATCTGGTTCGGCGATTTTCCCGCCTTCATCGTCCCCGAGCATCAGATAGCCTCCTTCCTGGAGTTTCCGGCCTTCGCGATCCTCGGTCTGGTCAGCGCGGCGACCGCCATCATCTTCATGTATTCGATCGAAATCTCGGCCAAGGTCGCGAACAAGACGCCGGGGCCCGCCTGGCTGCGCCCCGCCCTGGCCGGCCTGGCGGTGGGGTTGATCGCGCTGGTTTTCCCGCAGGTGCTGGGCGTCGGCTACGAGGCGACGGATACCGCGCTACGCGGCCAGTATGCGCTGTGGATGCTGTTCGGCCTTCTGATCGCCAAGACCGCGGCCACCGCGATCAGTCTGGGCTGGGGCTTCGGCGGCGGGGTGTTCTCGCCCTCGCTGTTCCTCGGCGCGATGCTGGGCGGCGTGTTCGGCATGCTGGCGACCGGCATCTTCCCGCATCTGTCGTCGGGTCATGCGGCCTACACCATCGTCGGCATGGGGGCGGTGGCGGGTTCGGTGCTCGGCGCGCCGATCTCGACCATCCTGATGGTGTTCGAACTGACCGGCGATTACCAACTCACCATCGGCGTGATGATCGCCACCGTCATCGCCTCGCTGATCACCCAGCAGGCCTTCGGTTTCTCCTTCTTCACCTGGCAGCTCGACCGGCGCGGGCTGAACCTTCGAAAGGGCCGCGAGCAGGGCCTGCTGCATGCGGTCCATGTCTGCGATGTGATGCATAGCGATCATGTAAGCGTTGCCGCCGGCGCATCCATGGCCGAGATCCGAAGGGCCTTGCAGCGGTGCGGTTACGGCGAGCTGTTCGTCATCGACGAGGACGGCCGCCTGCACGGCACGGTTATGCTCTCCGACCTTGCCGATTCCGCCTTCGACACCGAACTCGACGCTCTGCTGAACGCCGATGATGTCTGCCGCAATCACCCGCCGGTGCTGACCGAGATGGACGACCTGGAAGCCGCCATGGCGCTGATGGACAGCGTCCAGGAAGGCATCGTCGCGGTCGTCGATAATCGCGATGACCAGCGCCTGACCGGCTATGCCCGCCAGCGCGACGTGATCCGCGCCTACGACCGCGCCCTGATGCAGGCCCGCGCCGAGGAATACGGCGAGGGGTAAAATTGGCATTTGGCCGATTTTCCCGGCCCGAGGCGTTTCCGTCGGCGGCGAATCCGACTATATCTGTTCCATGATGTCAGACCCGCTTTACGACGACCCCCTCGACTCGCTCGACGAGACCGCGCCCGTGCCGGCGGCTACACCCGCGCCCGCCGGGCCGCCGCCTTATCTGGCGACCCTGAACGAGGCCCAGCGCGAGGCGTCGGAGGCACTGGACGGGCCGGTGCTGGTGCTGGCCGGGGCGGGCACGGGCAAGACGCGGGTGTTGACCACGCGCCTCGCCCATCTGCTGTTTACCGGGCGGGCGCGGCCCTGGCAGGTGCTGGCCGTTACCTTCACCAACAAGGCGGCGCGCGAGATGCGCGAGCGCGTGGCGCGCCTCGTCGGCCCGGCGTCGGAGTCGCTGTGGCTCGGCACCTTCCATTCGCTCGGCGTGCGGATCCTGCGCCGCCATGCGGAACTGGCGGGACTGAAATCCGGCTTCACCATCCTCGATACCGACGACCAGGTGCGCCTGCTGAAACAGGTCATGCAGGCCCAGAACGTGGACGAGAAACGTTGGCCGGCGCGGGTGCTGTCCGGCATCATCCAGTCCTGGAAGGATCGCGGGCTGAACCCCGACAAAATCTCCGCGGCCGACGCCGGCGATTTCGCCAACGGCAAGGCGGCGGAAATCTACGCCGAATACCAGGACCGGCTGCGCGTCCTGAACGCCGCCGATTTCGGCGACCTGCTGCTGCATTGCCTGAATATCTTCCAGTCTCACCCGAAGGTGCTGGAGGAATACCAGACGCAGTTCCAGTACATCCTGGTCGACGAATACCAGGACACCAACGTCGCCCAGTACCTGTGGCTGCGCCTGCTGGCGCAAACTCATAAGAACATCTGCTGCGTCGGCGACGACGACCAGTCGATCTATGGCTGGCGCGGGGCCGAGGTCGGCAACATCCTGCGTTTCGAGAAGGATTTCCCGGGCGCCAGGGTGATCAGGCTG
>DAOVHN010000129.1 GCA_030671915.1 Pseudomonadota bacterium | reverse complement strand
GTGAACGGATTCGGGCCGCCGGGACGGTTTCGTGATAATTGCGGGATGAACCCGTGACGGCGGCCGGGCTATTGTCCTTCCCACAGGAAAACGACCCTGTCCTTATCAACATATTCGGGAAGAGAGAAAACCAATGCCGATCAACGACAGCAAGTTCAAGACCGCCCTCGCCGCCGGTGTCGCCGCCGCCGCCATGGCCATGGCCGTGCCCGGCGCATCGATCGCGGCCAGCAACAATCCATGCAACCCCTGTTCGGCCTGTGCGCAGAACCCCTGCAGCCCCTGTTGCGCCAATCCCTGCGCGGCCAAGAACCCGTGCAATCCCTGTGCGGCCAAGAACCCGTGCAACCCTTGCGCGGCCAAGAACCCCTGCAATCCCTGCGCGGCGAAGAATCCCTGCGCGGCCAATTGATCCGGGAATAGCGGGCTCGACTGCCCACGAATGCGCCGGCGGGGCCCGTGAAATCCGCCGGCGCATTTTTTTCAGGGAGGATCGAATGAAACGGCGTGGAGTTTTCGCGGCCCTGCTGGCGGCAATGCTCTGGACGGTCCCGCTGTCCGGCGCCCATGCCGACGCGCGGCATGCGTCCGCAAAGACCGTGAAAGTCACCGGCGAGATCATCGACAGCTGGTGCTACCTCACCGAAATCATGTATCCGCTCGGCACCGCCCATCATCAGTGCGCGGTCTGGTGCGCGGCCGGCGGCATCCCCGTCGGTATCCTGTCGGACGACGGCACGCCCTATATCCTGCTGTCCTTCCAGGACAACGGCCAGTCGGTGGCCAACCCGGCGCTCCTGGACCTGCAGACCCATCATGTGGTTCTGGAGGGTCAGGCCTTCGAGCGCGACGGCATGCATTACCTGGTCGCCGACCGCGTGGTCGAGGACCACGGCATCACCAACATGACCCATGAAGATTACGGCATCCAGCCGTTCGGGGAGTAGGCCATGAGAGCGATGATGGCGATTCTGTCCCTGGTCCTGTCCGCCGCATGGACGGCTGGCGCAATCGCCGCCGAATCCTGGGGCCTGCCGGAAGAGGAAGAAACCCGTTTCGAGGCGAAGGTCGTCGACGCACTCTGCGAACTGACGGGCGATTGCGCACAACGATGCGGAGGCGGCAAGCGCCAGCTCGCCCTCTTGACCGGCGAGGGCGAACTGATCCTGCCGCTCAAGAATGTCGTGCCCTTCGCGGGCACCACCGTCGAACTGCTGGAATTCTGCGGCAAACGGGTGGTTGCCGACGGCCTGTTCTCGACGAATCGCGGCGTGAAGGTCTTCGCGCTTCAGTTCGTGCGCGAGGCGCCGGACGGTAAATGGCGGCGCGCCAACCGGTTCGCCGGCCAGTGGGCCGCGGCCAACGGCGTCGACCCCAAGAGCAAGACCGCCCAGCAATGGTTCCGCAATGACGCGTCCGTGATGAAGGCGATCGAACGCGACGGCAAGCTGGGTACGGGCGAGTGATCAAGAGATTGCAAAATTTTGCCGTTTGTAGCGTCACCGGCATGGCGTTACTGGTTCTCGCGGCGGGCCTCGCGCCCGCCGCGGAACCGCTGCCGCTGGATATAGGCGGGGATTTCGCACTGGTTGACCAGCGTGGCCAGGTTCGGCGCAGCGAAGAGTTCGACGGCAGGCTCAAACTGGTCTGGTTCGGCTATATCGAATGCCCCCATGCATGCCCCATGGCGCTGGGGGCGATCTCGGCGGCGCTGGATGAACTTGCCCCCGATTCGCAGGCGGTGGTTCCGCTGTTCGTCACCGTGGACCCCGAACATGACACGCCGGCCCGCATGGCCGCCCATCTCGCCAACTTCCACCCCTCGTTCGTCGGGCTGACCGGCGCGCGGGACGATATCGCTCAGGTCCGTGCAGCCTACCGCGCCGCCGCGCAACGCATCGCCGATCCCGGCGCGTTCGAACGCCTTTTCGAACATACGACGCTGATCTATCTGATGGGCCGTGGCGGCGAGCCCCTGTCCCTGCTACCCGCCATGCTGCCGCCGGGGCGCATTGCGGCGATCGTGCGCGGATATCTTTAACCCTCGCCTGTTTCCGGCTCCTGGCCGTTCATCGATCGCCAATCCGCCAGCACCGACTCGCCGTCAAGCGCCCCGCTCAACTGTTCGCGGACCTTTTTCCATTTGTGCCGCATCGAATTTTTGACGATCTCGACATCGCGGACCTTCAACTCGTCCGCTATCGGCGCCCATTCGACCAGGGCGGAAAGGCTGTTCTCGAAGAGGGCTTTCTCCGGCTCGATCTGGTTCCAGGCGGTCGCGTGGGCGTGCGCGGCATAGGCCTCGCGGATGTCGCCGAAGCCCTGCGGGCGCTCCGCCGGGGTTTCCTCCGCCATCGTCGCGCTATTGACGATGTGGACCGCCAGCGCCGCCAGCTCGCCGGGTCTGGCCACGGCTTGCCGGGCGACCGCGGCCGTGGCGTATGTGGCCATGTCGCACAGGCATGTCAGGTAGATTTCCCATTTGGCGATATTGACGGACCGCGCGAACAGTTCGTCCTCGTACAGCGAAACATATCGCGTGCCGGCGCGCGTTTTTATGTAACCGTAGAGCGTGGTCTGGGCGACGTATTTGGATCTGCTTTCGACAAAGGCCACCAGTTGCGCGACCGTGGTGACCGGTGGCTCGCGCCGCCAGAAATACAGGGCCTTGAGCGCCATAAACAAATACGCTACGGTTTCTTTAAGGGCTGTTTTCAGGTCACTAACCATTTGGATTGCATTTCTATTTTGATAATGTTAAATCTCGAAGGTTAATAATGTCCGCAGGATTCCATCAATCTATCTGTCACGATTCGTCAGTGGGTAGCATAAAAAACGGTTGGATACAGGAAATAACAGGCCGTAACTCAGCAGGCGAATTTTGTTAACGGCATCTGTGCTTGAAAAAGACTTATGCTGTTGCGTCATTATAACAGACCGGGGGTCTTCACTATGTCCGACATAACGCCTGAAGTGCGTGCAAAGCACTGGGCAAAAACCAAGAATCTTACGATTGTCACCCTGATAATCTGGTTTATCTTCTCCTTCGGCGTCCACTGGTTCGCCGATTCCCTTAACGCATACACCTTCATCGGCTTCCCGCTTGGCTTCTACATGGCCGCGCAGGGGTCGCTCGCCGTCTTCGTCGTTCTTATTTTCTATCTGGCGCGTACCCAGGGGAAAATCGATGAAGAGTTCGGCGTCGCCGAAGATGAAACGAAATAAGGGACAGGGAGAAGATCCATGAAAAGTAACACCTTTATCGATAACCTGCCCAAGATCTACGGGATGTATACGGGCGGTTTCATCGCCTTCATCATCCTGATGGCGATCATGGAGCAGTTCGGGATGAGCGCGGATACCATCGGTATCCTGTTCGTCGCCTTCACCGTGTTCATTTACGCCGCCATCGGCTGGCTGTCGCGGACCATGCAGGTCGAGGCCTATTACGTGGCCGGCCGTCAGGTTCCCGCCGTATTCAACGGCATGGCGACCGCCGCGGACTGGATGTCCGGCGCTTCCTTCGTCGCCATGGCTGGCGGCATCTATTTCGGCGGCCATGGCTATCTCGCCTTCGTCGTCGGCTGGACGGGCGGTTACGTGCTCGTTGCCTCGCTGATGGCGCCGTATCTGCGCAAGTTCGGCTGTTACACCGTGCCGGACTATATCGGCACGCGGTACGGCGGCAACACGGCGCGCCTGATCGCCGTCATTATCCTGGTGGTTGCGTCCTTCACCTATGTGACGGCGCAGATCAACGCCACGGGCACGATTGCCTCGCGCGCCCTGGGGATCCCGTTCGAGGTTGGCGTCTGGTTCGGCCTGCTCGGCATCCTTCTCTGCTCGATGCTCGGCGGCATGCGGGCGGTCACCTGGACCCAGGTGGCGCAGTATATCGTGCTCATTATCGCCTATCTGGTGCCGGTGATCTGGATGTCGAACAAGCAGGGCTTCGGCCTGATCCCGCAGTTCGCCGCCGGCGACGCGATCCAGCGCGTGACGGAGCTCGAGGCCCTGCATCAGGTGGGCACCCTCTTGCCGACCGAAACCTTTAAGGGCCTCAAGGCGCTCACGGTGCCCCACGCCGCCGCGGGGGACGCCGTCGCGTCTTGGAAGTTCGTCACCCTGGCCTTCTGCATGATGACGGGCACGGCGTCGCTTCCGCATATTCTGATGCGTTACTTCACCACGCCTTCGGTGAAGGCCGCGCGTCAGTCGGTGGCATGGTCGTTGATGTTCATCTTCCTGCTGTACTTCACGGCGCCGGCGCTGGCGACCTTTACCAAACTGCAGGTGCTGGACCCCAATCTGGCGACCGGCATCATCGGCAAGGCCTTTGCGGACGTTCAGTCACTCGACTGGATCCAGAAATGGAGCGCTGTCGGCTTCCTGGCGATTTCCGACAGTAACGGCGACGGCATCCTTCAGATCAACGAGTTCTTCATGCGCGGCGATATCGTCGTGCTGGCGACGCCGGAAATTGCCGGTCTACCCGCCGTGATCTCGGGTCTGGTGGCGGCCGGCGGCATGGCGGCGGCCATGTCCACGGCGGACGGTCTTCTGCTGGCCATCGCCAACGCGCTGTCGCACGATCTGTACTACAAGATCGTCGACCCGTCGGCGGATACCAAGAAGCGCCTGATCGTCGCCCGTATTCTGCTGCTCCTTCTCGGCGGGGCTGGTGCGTTTGTCGCCAGCCTGCAGTTGACCAGCATCCTTGGGGCGGTGGCCTGGGCCTTCGACTTCGCGGCCTCCGGCCTGTTCTTCCCGCTGGTCCTCGGCGTCTGGTGGAAACGCGCGAACAAACAGGGCGCAATTGCCGGCATGGCACTCGGGTTCCTGGCGGGGACGTTGTATCTCGTCAATATCAAGTGGTTGGGCGGCACCGAGTGGTTCTACATCGACCATCTACGGTTCGCCATCATCGGCATGCCGGTGAGTCTGGTCGCCATGGTCGTGGTATCGCTCATGACGCCGGAGCCCGATGCGGAAACGCAGCGCATGGTCGACGACATGCGCATTCCGAAGGGCGAAACAGTTCTTTCCGCCATGCATTAAGGCGGATACAACCCTTTACACTCGGGGCGAAGCCTAGGCTTCGCCCCGATTTTTTTGCCCTTCCATCCAGTCCGCGGAGCCAATTCCATGCGCGTGGGAAATGTTCTATTGTCATGCGCAAATGATTCTCAAGGGGGTACGGTCGTTTGATTGATGCTTTTCCGATCTGGGTGATCGTTCTCGATTATTCGATGGGCATGGTCATGTGGACATTGATCGGCCGCACCGGCATGTCCCTGTTCCTGCCCGAGGATTCCACCTTCTTCTTCATGCGGTTCTTCGTGCGCGTGACCAACCCGCTGCTGCATTTGTTCCGGTTCGTAACGCCCGGCTTCCTGGTGCGCCCCATCGTGCCGCTTTACATCGCCTGGTTCTTTTTCATGTTCCGCTTCTATCTGATGCCATGGCTGCTGGGCTACGACGTCATGGGCATGCTGTCCTTCCCGCTCGAAGGCGACATCGCCCGCATGATATACAAGATCGGTAATTAGTCAGGAGGAGCCATGCCGGCCCCGCGGAAACCCGGCAGCGCGCGAAAGGCCTTCGTCCGGCTGCTCGTCTTCCTCGGCCTGCTGCTGCTGGCCGCCTCTATTATCATGGCGGTCTATGCGGTGGATTTCCACGCCGGGATCAGCCTTCCGCAGGGCGTTCTGTTGGGCCTGCTCGTGGCCGGGATCGGCGCGATCTGGATCGGCTTCATGATAGTCGATCATCATTTCGACGAACTGGAACGTTTGCGCGGCCTGTTGCTGGTAGTGGCTGGGCGCGACGAACCGCTGGCCCCCGACTGGCCCGCGCTCGGCGAGCCCGGCCGCGAGGCCGAGGCGTTGGGCGGGGCGGCGCGGCGCGCGATCCTGGCGCAACGGGAACTGGGCGGACGCACCGACGAAAAGCTGGCCGCCGTGGTCGCCGCCGCCGCGGAAGGGTTGCTGGTCATGACCGAGGCCGGGCTGGTCAGTCTGGTCAACGAGGCCGCCTTGACGGTGCTGGGCGCCGAGGCGGTGGCCGTCGGCACCTCGGTCTACGCGGCCCTGGAACGCGATCATATGGTGGATATCGAACATCGCGTCCGCCAGACCGGCGAGGCCGTGGAGGCCGAGTTGCTGCTGGTTGACGGCCGGCGCATCGAGGCGCTGATGGCGCCGCTCGGAGACCATGGCGGCTTCGTCATTTCGCTGCCCCACCGCGAGCCGGGCCGGCGCAATCTTGTCCAGCACGACCTGACCCTGCATGACAGCCCGCCACCGGCGCGGATCGACCCGAACACCCCGCCCCATGACTGGCCGCTCGACGAGCTCCCGATTCTGGTGTTCGACAGCGAAACCACGGGGCTGGACGTCGCCATCGCGCGCATCATATCGCTGGGCGCGGTGCGCAGCCACGGCCACCGGCTCTATCCCCGGATCAACCTGGACAGCCTGATCGATCCCGGCATCCCGATCCCACCGCAGAGTATCGCCATCCACGGCATAACCGACCGCATGGTCGCCGGGGCGCCCGAATTCGCTGCCGGCTGGCCGCCGCTCGCCGAAATGATCGAGGGCACCGTCGTGGTCGGCCATTCCATCGGTTTCGACCTCGCCATCCTGAAGGCCGAATGCGACCGCCAGGGACTGGCCTGGAAAACTCCGCCGGCGCTGGACACCGCGCTCATCTATTCCGCCCTCTATCCGAAGGAAAAGGATATCGGGCTGGAGAGCCTCGCCGCGCGTTTCGGGGTGGAGATAGAGGGCCGCCATACCGCCCTTGGCGACGCACTGGTCACCGCCGAGGTCTGGATCGCCCTGTTGGCGCAGCTTATCGACCGCGGCGTCGCCACTTATGGCGCGGCGCGGGAGTTTTCCATGGACGCCCGGGTATTGCTGGCCCAGCAACGCCAGGCCGGCTGGCTGCCCGCGGCGCGCAACGAGAACAAGGGGATCGTGGATGGATAAGGCCCCGCTGGAACGTCTCGATTCCTTCCCCTACCGCCACCGCGTGGCCGAAG
>DAOVHN010000319.1 GCA_030671915.1 Pseudomonadota bacterium | reverse complement strand
TGGCGCGCCTGATGAGGCGGCTCTATCCCAAAGTCACCTATGTCCGCAACATCACCGACGTTGAGGACAAAATCAACGCACGGGCCGCCGAATCCGGCGAGGATATCCGTGACCTTACCGAACGCACGGCGAAACAGTTTCAAGAGGATATGGCGGCCTTGGGCGCGCTGCCGCCGGATGTGGAGCCGCGCGCAACCGACCATATTGCCGAGATGATCACCATGATCGAGGCGTTGATCGAAAAAGGCCACGCCTACGAGGCCGATGGCCATGTGATGTTCGACGTGCCCTCGATGCCGGACTACGGGAAGCTATCGCGCCACAGCCGCGACGAGTTGGTGGCCGGCGCGCGGGTCGAGGTTGCGCCCTACAAGCGGGATGCGGCGGATTTCGTGTTGTGGAAGCCCTCGACGCCCGACTTGCCGGGCTGGGACAGCCCCTGGGGCCGGGGCCGGCCGGGCTGGCATATCGAATGCTCGGCCATGAGCAGGAAATATCTTGGTGCCGAGTTCGATATCCATGGCGGCGGGCAGGACCTGATTTTCCCCCATCATGAGAACGAGATCGCGCAGAGCCGTTGCGCCCACCCGGACGATGTTTTTGCGAAATACTGGATGCATAATGGCTATCTGATGGCCGAGGGCGAGAAGATGTCCAAGTCGCTGGGCAATTTCTACACCGTGCATGAATTGCTTGAGGAATTCCCCGGAGAGGCGATCCGCCTGGCGCTACTGCAGACCCATTACCGCCAGCCGCTGGATTTCACTAAGGACGGCCTGGCCCAAGCCAAGGCGACACTGGACCGATTCTACCTGGCGCTGCGCGATAGCGCGGATGTCGATGCGAACGCGACCGAAGCGCCGGAGCTTCAGTCGGCGCTGGAGGACGACCTCAACACGCCTCTGGCGCTCTCCCACCTGCATGAGGCGCTCGGCGCCCTCAATAAGGCGGAAACCGATCTGGAGTTGGCGGCGGCCAAGGGCCGCCTGCTGGCGGGCGCTAACTTACTGGGCCTGCTGCAACAGGATACGGAGACCTGGCTTCGCGGCGAGGCGGGCGCATCCGAATCGGATGACGCCGAGATCGACCGGCTGGTTGCCGAGCGGATCGAGGCCCGCAAGAACAAGGACTTCGCCACCGCCGACCGCATCCGCGACGAACTCATCGCCCAGGGTATCTTGCTGGAGGACGGCCCCCAGGGCACGGCCTGGCGGCGGGCCTGACACATTTGATAATTTATATATAATCGATATTTCGATCTTACCGGGTCGAAGCCCGGAAGGGCGTCTCTTGCGAGGGCGGGCATGTCGAGAGGATTTTCCACAGCGCTTGGCAGCGCCGTTACGGGCGTGTTCATGCTGCTCGCCGCATCCGCTTCGGCGGTGGAGGAGGGGCCGGCGCTTCCCGCGCCCTACGATACCTGGTCGCCCAGCGACATCGCGGCGCGCGCCTTCGGCCTGCTGGCCGGGCAGCGCGAAGTCTGGCTGAACGACGCCAGACTCTGGGAGGTTGGAAGCAAAACCCTTCTCGCCGTGATCGCCGAGGCGGAGCGGCCGAACGTCGACGGCGCCTTTTGCGATTGCGCGCGCCCTACCAGGCTGGCGCTGATCCAGGAGCGGGGAGGCGAACTTCACACCATCGCGGCGGCGCTGATCCCGGATATCCGCGCGGGCGAAACGCTGTCCCTGAACTCGCCGCTTCTAGACGGGCCGCTGGTCAGGGGTGGGGTTTTCCGCCTGAACGGGGCCGAGTTGCTGTTGCCGGTCCTGCGCGAGTGGGATATGGGCGGGCGCCCACGCGCGGAACTGTCGCTGTACCGGCTGGGCGACCGGCGGCTGTCGCCGGTCTTCTTGCGCCTGATTTTGGACGATCCCACCGTGGGCGATCCGGACCTGTCGGGCATGCGGGCGCGGATGAGGATGGGTGAACTGGACCCCGGCGGCCTCGCCGGTTACGCGGATATCCGCTTCGTCGAGCGGTATTTCACGCGATTCGACGAGGATGTCATCGAACTTGACGATCTGCGCATCGAGGTATGGGTGTTCGGCGGAGAGCGCTTCTCGCTGGTCCAGTGCGAATTATACGGTCCGATGGGTTATGGCGCCTGCGTTCAGTGAAAATGCAATTTCCTGTGGGAATTTAATTCGGTTTCGTGCGAATATCCCCCATGAGCAAACGCACGGACATAGACATCGCGGCCATGAAGGCCCGGCTTCTGGAGATGAAGGCGGAGCTGGAGGTGCTGGCGAACGAGCATGAGCACGACAGCGATGTCGTTGAGCTGGACCAGGCGACGCAAGGCCGCCTGTCGCGCATGGATGCGCTGCAGGGACAGGCCATGGCGCAAGAGGTCGCGCGGCGGCGCGAGGCGGAGATCAGGCGGATCGACGCGGCGCTGAAGCGCATCGAAGACGGCGACTATGGCCGTTGCGTGTCCTGCGCCGAGCAAATCCAGCCCAAGCGCCTGGATTTCGATCCTTCCGTTCCCAACTGCATAAAATGCGCGCGCGGTGGAGAGACGTAGCGCCGGCCGTGAACAAATGTTAAATGAACGGCCATTAACAGCGGTGGGAAAATAAACCAGATGGATCCGGAACTGACGAAAATCGTTGGCATTCTGATTGCGGTCGCGGTCGGCGCCATAGTCGTCCTGGCCACGGTCCTGCTGGTGGCCCGGCGGTGGCTGGATAATGGGTGGCTGGCGACGCAGCAACAGCGCCGTTTGCTATACGACCGGCTCAAGAATCAGGGCTTGCTGGTTAATCGGTTTGTCGAGACGGCCAATCATCGCCTGACCAACGAGCGCGAGTCGCTTGAAATCCTCGGGCGGCGACAGACCAAGGTCGCGGCGGGTCGGACGCCGCCGGAAAAAGCGGCCGCGATAATCGAACTCAACGGCCATCTGGAACAGCTCATTTCCATTGCCGACAGCGATCCGGGCATGGCCGGGCTCAGCGAATATGAAGCGCTGCGTGAAAAGATCGAGCAGGCGGTCGACGATATCGGCCGCGCCGCCGCCAATTACAACGAGACCGTCGACACATACAACGGGCAGATGTCGGGTTTCTTCGGGCGGCTTTTCGGCTCGATGCAGGCAGAGCGGTTTGACGCCAGCAAGCAGAAGCGCGGGGCAGGGCGGCTGTAGCCCCCCATTACCGGATGAAATACACTATTGACGGCCCGGGCCGGCCGACAAAGCAGATTTCCGAGAAATTCCTGGCCCGGATCGTCTTGACCGCTTCCAGGGCCGCGGCCTTGTCGCGCCCCAGTGACAGGGCGGTGTCATTCCGGTCGACCAATGTCCAGCGGCCTTTGATTTCCCTCAATTGCGATCCGGTCTGGTCGAACCATAGGCAGTCCTCGCTTGGCGAGCGCCCCTGGGGCGCCCAGCCGTTGACGAGATAGTATGACAAGGCCCTGCCGCCCTCCCCGATGGTGCAGAATTCATCCATTCCGTAGAAACGGATGATGTATACGGCCAGGCGGGCCTCGGCCCGGCTTCCTGTTACATCGGTGATCCACGTTCCGGCGCTGGCGAGCCCGTATCCCTCCGGGTTCTCCACGACATGGACTCGCTGGGGATCGAACCGCATGCATTCGTGACTGACAGCCGTGTCTTCCTCGCCGCTTTGCTGGCTGGTGGTCTCCACTGCTTGCAAGTCAGCGCTGCCGGCCTGTTGGCTGCCGCCCGGAAAACCGAACAATAATACTGCAAACAGACTGGTCAGAAATAGCCTGGTCATTTTCATTGCTTCCAAATATTGGATGGAATTATGGAGCCGCGGTAATGAACGGTAAATGAACAGGGTAGGGATATATGCAACCCTTCTCAGACAAACAGCAGCAACACGGACGCGGCCAACAAGGCCGCCATGGCGCCGTTGAAAATGCGCAGGGCGCGCCGGGATTTCAGCAGGCGGCCGATGACGCTGCCGAAGGCGGCCCAGACGCCGCAGGACGGGAAGGCGACCGCACAGAATATCCCGCCGAACAGCAATGCCTGGGGCAGCGCCGCCGCATCCGGCGTCGAATAGA
>DAOVHN010000418.1 GCA_030671915.1 Pseudomonadota bacterium | reverse complement strand
GGTTTTCTTGTTCGCCCCGTTCGGATGGTTGGCTTGGCCGGACCGAACCAACCCCAAGCCCGCCGGGCGCGGGCATCCGCCCGCTTGGCTCCTCGCATAAGCTCGGACGCGCGGACGCGCTTGCCTCCCCTTCGGGTCGGAGGTTTCCCGCATACCCCTTTCCCTACCTGTCGGCTACTCTTCGCATACCCATTTCATGCCTCTTCCCTACCCCGCACATACATCGCACCTACATCTTTCACGGCCCCGATCTACTCCTTTTTCCCGCCGGGGCGCGATTCGCCCGCGGGAACCCCGGTCCGGCGCCCCGAACGCGCCCTTGCCCCGGCGCGCGAACCTGCACAAATCTACATCGCCCACCGACCCCCATCATCCGACTCACGGCTCGAACTGTTCCTTCAGGATCCGTTCCTCGAAGTCGTGCTCGGGGTCGAACAGCATGGTTACCGACAGGTCCTGGACCTGGGAGACCTCGACGGTCAGCACGTCGCGGATTTCCGTATGGTCGGCGGTGGCGCTGACCGGGCGCTTGGCGGGTTCCAGCACCTCGAATTTCACGCATGCGGTATCGGGCAGCAGGGCGCCGCGCCAGTGGCGGGGGCGGAAGGCGCTGATCGGGGTCAGCGCCAGCAACGGGGCGCGAATCGGGATGATGGGGCCGTGCGCCGACAGGTTATAGGCCGTGCTGCCGGCCGGCGTGGCAACCAGCACGCCGTCGCAGATAAGCTCTTTCAGCCGCGTCACGCCGTCCACATGGATGCGGATCTTGGTCGCCTGGTGGGTCTGGCGCAGCAGCGCGACCTCGTTGATGGCCAGCGCCTCGATCTCCTCGCCGGATTTCGTGTGGGCCAGCATGCGCAAGGGGTGCAGTTTCACCGGTCTGGCCCGCGCGATGCGCGCCGGCAGGTCGTCGGCCCCCCATACATTCATCAGGAATCCGACCGACCCGCAATTCATGCCGTAGATCGCAACCTCGCGCCCGATATAGTCATGCAGGGTCGACAGCATGAAGCCGTCGCCGCCCAGCGCCACGATGGTTTGCGCCGATGCAGGGTCGACATTGCCATAGCGCGCCGTAAGGGCCGCCAGCGCCTCCTGGGCATCCTGGGCCTCGGGGTCGTCGCTTGCGACGAAGGCTATGTTGCTGTCTGACATTCGGGTAATCCGCTCGGTTGCAAGGCAGGCTTGGTTATTGGCAGTATAGTCAGGCGAGGGCCGGGCGCCAGCCCGTCGGAATGGGTTGCTCTCATGTAGCGTTAATGCGCGCCGGGCGCTATAACGGGCGCGCATGCCCGGGCGCCGCCGCCGGTGTCCGGCCCGACTCTAAAGAAGGTAATCGCCATGGACGAAATCGCTAAAGCCCTGGTCGCGGACGGAAAGGGCATTCTTGCCGCCGACGAAAGCACCGGAACCATCAAGAAACGCTTCGACTCGATCAATGTGGAGTCGGTGGAGGAGACGCGCCGCGCCTACCGCGAGATGCTGTTCACCGCCGCCGGCGCGGAAGCCGCGATCAGCGGCGTGATCCTCTACGACGAAACGCTGCGCCAGAGTGCGGCCGACGGCACGCCCTTCGCCAAACTGCTGGCGGACAAGGGCATCATTCCGGGCATCAAGGTGGATGCCGGCGCCAAGCCGCTGGCCGGCTCGCCCGACGAGAAGGTGACCGAGGGGCTGGACGGCCTGCGCGAGCGCTGCGCCGAATATTACCAGCTCGGCGCCCGCTTCGCGAAATGGCGCGCCGTCATCACTATCGGAGGCGACGAGCATCCCGGCCGGGCCTGCATCTCCACCAACGCCCATGCGCTGGCCCGCTACGCGGCGCTTTGCCAGGAGGCGGGGCTGGTGCCGATCGTCGAGCCGGAAGTGCTGATGGACGGTGGCCACGACATCGGCCGTTGCGCCGAGGTGACCGAGGCCACGCTAAACGAGGTCTATACCCAGCTCCGCATCCAGAATGTGCGGCTGGAGGCGACGCTGCTGAAGCCCAACATGGTGATCTCCGGCACGCAATGCGCCAGCCAGGCCGGCGTGCAAGAGGTCGCCGCGCGCACCCTCGAAGTGTTGAGGCGCTACGTGCCGGCGGCCGTGCCGGGTATCGTGTTCCTGTCGGGCGGGCAGTCCGACCTGGTCGCCACCCGGCATCTCGACGCCATGAACAAGCTCGGCGAGGCGTTGCCCTGGAAGCTCAGTTTCTCCTACGGCCGTGCATTGCAGGCTGCGCCCTTGCAGGCCTGGGCCGGCAAGGCGGAAAACGTACCCGCGGCACAGGCGGCTTTCCTGCATCGCGCGCAATGCAACGGCGCGGCGGCGGCCGGCGCCTGGTCCGAGACCATGGAAAAGGCTGCCTGAGGAACCGCATGTCGGACCATGACGCCGTCCTGTTCGCCTACGAGGCGTTCTATGCCGCGTTCAACGGCCGCGACTACGAGGCCATGGACGCGCTCTGGGCGACGGAATCGCCGGTGAGCTGCATCCACCCGGGCGGCGGGCCGATCTTCGACCGCGACGCCGTGATGGCGAGTTGGGAGGGCATCCTGGGTCACGATTCGCAGGCGCCGATCATGGCGCTCGGCCCGCGCATCCGCCTGTTCGGCGACTATGCGGTGGTGATCTGTTTCGAGGTCATCGCCGGCAATAACCTGATCGCCACCAACGTCTTCGTCCGCGAGGACCGCAAGTGGAAGCTGGTTCACCACCAGTCCGGCCCCACCGCCGAAGACCCCCCGCGCGCCATGCTCAGCGAGAAGGGGCCGATTACGTTTAATTAGAGCCGGCTATTTTTTTCGCGCACCGGTTTACCGAGCGACCTCGTCCTTCGGGCCAGACTCTGAGGAGCCCCGCAGGGGCGTCTCGAAGGACGAGGTCGCTCCAGTCGCCGGGTTTTCGGCATCATCCGACCGTGCCATAATGGTCGAGGCGCATGGCGGAAGATCCGGGTCGTAGTTTTCCACTTCCGCCAGCCGCATAGGCTCGGCCCGCACGCGGCGGTTCCGGCTTCGCTCGGCCCTGGATGCGCCGGCTATGGCGGGCCGCTCCTCGCCGAAACTGACAGCCAGTAACCGGCTGGCGTCGATCCCCTGCGCGACAAGAATATCGCGAGCCGCATTGGCCCGCTGCTGACCGAGCCATCGGTTATAGAGGCAGGGACCTTGCCGGTCCGTATGGCCTTCGATTCTCAAGGCCCAGCCCGGATAGGCTTTCAGCCAATTCCCCCATTCCCGGATCATCGCCTGCTGGTCGTCCTGGACCGCCGCGCTGTCGAAAACGAAGAATGCTCGATTTCGTTCGCCGAGGTCCGGGATTG
>DAOVHN010000656.1 GCA_030671915.1 Pseudomonadota bacterium | reverse complement strand
GGCTGGGCTGGCTGAACCGGATGACCCAGTTCAAGGAGAAGGCGGGCAAGCATCGCGAAAACGCCTCGGTGGGCCTCTACGCCTATCCCAACCTGATGGCGGCCGACATCCTGGCCTACAAGGGCACCCATGTGCCCGTCGGCGAGGACCAGAAGCAGCATCTGGAGCTGTGCCGCGACATCGCGCAGAAATTCAACAGCGACTATGGCGTCGAGTTTTTCCCGATCACCGAACCGCTGATCCTGGGCACGGCGACGCGCGTTATGTCGTTGCGCGACGGGACGAAAAAGATGTCGAAATCCGATCCGTCCGAATACAGCCGCATCAACTTCACCGATGGCCCGGACGAGATCGCCAAAAAAATCCGCAAGGCCAAGACCGACCCCGACGCCCTGCCCAGCGAGGTCAAGGGACTGGAAGGCCGGCCGGAGGCCGAAAACCTGATCGGTATTTACGCCGCCCTGTCGGACAAGAGCGTCGAGCAGGCCCTGGCCGAAGTCGGCGGCAAGCAGTTCTCGGAGTTCAAGCAAATTCTGTCGGAAGTCTGCGTCGAGGTCCTCGGCCCCATCGGCAACGAGATGAAGCGTATGGTCGCCGAACCGCAGCATATCGACGCCATCCTGCGCGATGGCGCCGACCGTGCCCGCGCAATTACCCACCCGATCCTGGAAGAGGTCATGGATATCGTCGGGTTTGTGCACCCGCTGCGGGGATGACGGCCGATGTAGATCAGGCATCGCAGGCCGGGTCGAACGGGCGGGCTTATCTGCTGCTTGCCTTTACGACCTTTTGCTGGGGCGCCAACGCCTTGTTCGGGCGGCTGGCGGTCGGCGAAATCTCACCCATGGCGCTGGTCACGGCGCGCTGGCTGGGCGTGTCGCTGATTCTGGCGATCTTTGCCCACCGGCATGTGCTGCGCAACTGGCCGGCGCTGCGCCCGCATCTGCTGTTCGTGTCGATCCTGGGGGTCACGGGTTTCACGGCCTTCAATTCCCTCTTTTATGTCGCGGCCCATTCGACGACAGCGGTGAATATCGGGATCATCCAGGGTTCGCTCCCGATGTTCGTCCTGATCGGCGCCTTTGCGGTTTACCGCACGGCGGTAACGCGGCTGCAGGTTGCCGGTGTTTTGTCGACCCTGATCGGCGTGGTCATCGTGGCGTCGGGCGGCGATCCGGCACGCCTGGCCGCGCTGGCGATCAATTTCGGCGATATTCTGATGGTCGTCGCCTGCGCGCTGTATGCGGCCTATACGCTGGGCCTGCGCAAGCGCCCGCCGGCATCGGCGCTTGGCTTGTTTGCGGTGATGGCCTTCGCCGCCTTCATGGCCTCGCTGCCGTTGGCCGTCGCCGAAGTGACGCTCGGCCAGTTCCAGTGGCCGACAGCAACAGGCTGGATCATCGTCGCCCTGGTCACTCTGTTCCCGTCGCTGCTGGCGCAAATCGCCTTCATCCAGGGCGTGGCGCTGATAGGCCCCGCCCGGGCGGGGGTCTTCGTGAACCTGGTCCCCGTCTACGCATCGATCATGGCGGTGGCGTTCCTCGGGGAACCTTTCGAGCTGTATCACGCCATCGCGCTCGGCCTGGTCCTCGGCGGAATCTGGCTGTCCGAGCGCGGCAAGGCGGGCTGAGAGGAAAAGCCGCCCTACTTCCGCAGGGACGGGATTACCAGGCGGTTGATCCAGTTGCGGACTTCCGTGCGGCGCACTTCCTCGTTCATGATGTCGGCGTCGATGCCCAGTTTCCAGGCGATATCGTAACGTGACGGGTCCTGGTGCAGGGTCTCCAGCAGGTCGACATGGGCCTCCGCGTCCTCGCGGGTCTTGAAGAAACCCAGGCTCATCAGTTTGTCGATGCGGCACCAGGTCAGGCGCGCCATCTCGTGCAGGTCGTATTCGGGGTGGTATTGCAGCCCCCAGAACACGCCGCCCTGC
>DAOVHN010000147.1 GCA_030671915.1 Pseudomonadota bacterium | reverse complement strand
GCCAGCGGCCGATGCTGTTCCAGCGTATCGTCGATCAGCGGCATCAGCGCCTTGGCGATGGCCTCCACGTGATCGCGCCGTCCGTTGCGCAGGAAGGGGATCAGCCAGGGCAATAGGCGCGGCAGGTAGGACCAGCGCAGGAACAGCGGCCCGTCCGGATCCAGCAGCATCCCGGGCGCCTTTTTCCAGACCCCGGGCACCGGCACGGGAACAACCGCGCAGCGCGCCAGGATGCCGGCATTGCCGTAGGAGGTCTGCTCGGGATCGCCGGGGGCGATGCGGTCGATCAGGGTGACGTCATGGCCATCCCGGCGCAGCCACTCGGCCGTCGAAACGCCGGTGATCCCGCCGCCCGCGACGATGATTTTCAATCGGTCCGTCATGACGCCTTATGTCGGCAAGGCGCTGGCTGGAGGTTTTGCCCGCATTGTCCGTCTTCCGTTTAGCCACCCGTTTATCGTTATACCAACGTTGTCATTTTATCGATAAATTGTCAACGTTTTCGTTTTATGCATTTACGCCACCCATTCGCTGACCGGCGCCGCCGCGTCCTGCAACGGCTGGGCGATGATATCCACCAGCGTCGGGCCGTCCGTGGCGATGGCCGCCTTTAACGCGGGCTCCAGTTCGCCCGGCTCCTCGACGCGCCAGCTTTTCAGCCCGTAGGCCGCGGCCACCGCCGCATGGTCGGTGCGGGTGAAATCGACCGAGAAATAGCGCTCTTCGAAGCCCGACTTCTGGCCCGCCTTGATCCAGCCGTAGACACTGTTGGAAAACACCACGAAAGTAATCGGCAGGCCAAGGCGCACGACCGTTTCGAACTCGCCGACGGAAAAGCCGAAGCTGCCGTCGCCCATGACGGAAACCACCTTGGCGTTGGGCCGGCCGACCTGCGCGCCGATCGCCGCGCCCACCGAATAGCCCAGCGCGCCATGGGCGCGGTTGGAAAAGAACTGCCGCCCCGGCCGCCGCAGCTCGTAATAGGCCGAAAAATAGGGGCAGGGCGTGCCCGGGTCCGCGACCACCACCGCATCGTCCGGCAGCAGCCGGTTGCAGGTCGCGACCACGCGCTCGGGCAGGATCGGCTTGTCGCCGCTTTCCGCCAGCGGCAGGAAGGCCTCGGCCTTCGCCGCCTTCGCCCTGGCCGCGATGTCGGCGCCACCGAAAGCGCGGGTCTCGCCGCTGTCCTCCAGTGCCTTGTTCAGCGCCGAAAGGGCGAGGCGCGCATCGGCGCAGATCGCCGCCTCGGTTCGATAGTTTGCGCCGATCGCCATGGGGTCGGCGTCGATATGCAGGATCCGCGCACCCGGCGGCGGGCTGCGCCAGCGTTCCGTGGTCACCGACCCGGCCCTGCAGCCGATGAACAGCACCAGGTCGGCCGCATCGACGACGGCGCGCGTCGAGGCCCGCCCTCCGTTCGAGCCGATGACGGTGACGCAATTCGGGTGGATTTCCGCCAGGCTGCCCTGGCCGCTGATCGTGGTGCAGACCGGCAGGTCCAGCGTCTCGGAGAGTTTCTGCAATTCCGCCTCGCCGCCCGACAGCACGATGCCGCCGCCGCAGACGACAACCGGTTTCTTCGCCGACAGCAGGGCCTCCAGAAGCGCCTCAACATCCGCCGGGTCGGGCGCCGCGCGCAGTGACGGAAAATGCCCGAATTGCGGATCGGCCCAGATATCGTCTTCCGGCACCGGCGCCTTCTGCACGTCGAAGGGCAGGCCGAGATGCGCCGCGCCCATGCTGCCGCTGGTCATGGCGCGAAAGGCCGCGCGCACCATGCGCGGCATCAGCCCGGCCTGCGGAATGACACCGTTATATCTGGTGAGCGGCCGGAACAGCGCGTCCTGGTCCAGCTCGGTCAGCGGGAAGCGCCCGGCCGATCCGGTCGAAACATCGGTGGTGATGGCCAGCACGGGCACCGAGGACTCGTTCGCCTCCACCACGCCCGGCAATATATAGGTCGCGCCGCCGCCCGACGGCCCCTCGCAAACGCCGACCTTGCCGGTCACCCGCGCATAACCGTCCGCCATGTAGGCGGCGTGCCGCTCGTCGCGGGTCAGGATATGGGTCATGCCATGGTCGAGCCGCGCCAGCGCGTCGTAAAACGGCAGCGAGGTATCGCCGCACAGCCCGAAGATATGCCGCACGTCATGGGCGGCTAGCAAACGGACCATGGCCTCGGCGCCGGTGGAAGTATTGGATGCCTGCGTCATGCTCTTCGTTATCTGTGGTTATCGACGGATAGACTGCGCTATAGAGATCGCGAACGATGCAACCGCGAAAGCATCGCTGTCAAACAATTAGCGCAGCTACGGAACGTCGCATGACTGACATGAAACCGGATGGCGGGCATATCGCCCAAGGCGGCAAGGCAATCCAGGGCGCGAGCGTCGGGATCCTGATGCTGGAGGCGCGCTTTCCGCGCATTCCCGGCGATATGGGCAACGCGCTGACCTGGCCCTTCCCGGTGCATTACCGTGTCGTGCGCGGCGCCTCGCCCGACCGCGTGGTGCGCCAGCGCGCCGAAGGACTGCTGGAGGATTTCATCGCCGCCGCGCGCGAGCTGGTCGCCGACGGCGTGGACGGCATCACCACCAATTGCGGATTCCTGTCGCTGTTTCAGGACGAACTGGCCGCGGCGGCCGGCGTGCCGGTGGCGACCTCGTCCCTGATGCAGGCCCCGATGATCCAGGCAACCCTGCCGCCCGGCAAGCGCGTCGGCATCCTGACGATCTCCGCCGATACGCTGACCGAAGAGCATTTACGAAAGGCCGGCGTGCCGGACGGAACCCCGGTCGTCGGCACCGAAGGGGGCCGCGAATTCTCCCGCATCATCCTGAACAACGAAGAAAGCATGAATGTCGAGGCGGCCCGCCAGGACCTGGTCGAGGCCGCCCGGGAACTGGCCGGGGCCAACCCGGAAGTCGGCGCCATCCTGCTGGAATGCACCAACATGGTCCCCTACGCCGCCGACATAAACCGCGTCACCGGCCTGCCGGTATTCTCGATCTATTCGTTCGTCACCTGGTTCCAGTCGGCCCTGCAGCCGCGGGCGGGCTTCTAAGGGCGGCCCGAGTGTGCGAACGAGGGGAGAAATATGCGGCACAGACTGCCATCTTCCCTTTCTCCACATCCGCGACAGACAAGGATGAGGCGTGTGTGGATAGAAATTAATTTAAGGGTACCACCCCCTCACAACTCCACCGCCGTGCTCTTGTAAACCGTTCGCATGACGAAGATTGAGCGGATGCGGGCGACGTGGGGGAGGCGGGAGAGGTATTCCTTGTGGATGCGCTCGTAGTCGGCGACGTCGGCCACCGCCACGCGCACCACGTAATCCGCGTCGCCCGCCATCAGATAGCATTCCATGACGGCCGGCACGTTTTGCACCGCATTCTCGAAATTGTTCAGGTACTCCTCGGCCTGGCTGTCCAGCGAGACCTCGACGATGACACTGGTGCCCAGTCCGATCGCCTCTTGGTTCACCAGCATGGCGTAGCCCGCGATGACGCCTTCTTCCTCCAGCCGGGCGACCCGGCGGTGGCAGGCGGACTGGGACAAATTTACCTGCTCGGCGAGCTGCGCGTTGGTCATGCGGCCGTCATGCTGCAGCAGGTTCAGAATCTTGCGATCTGTCGTGTCCAGGTCGATCATCCGCATATATTACGCGAAATTTGCTAATATACGCAAAAAACTTCGAAAACAGGGTGATTTACCGGGTAACTTCGCAAGCACATTCGCCTCCATATAAATTATGCTTCTCCCGGATTTCAACGCCGTTCCAGGGAGGACAGGCCATGCTTATCGGTGTACCCAAGGAGATCAAGAATCACGAATACCGGGTCGGCATGACCCCGGGCAGCGTCGCCGAGGCGATCGCCCATGGCCACAAGGTGCTGGTCGAGACCAATGCCGGCGCCGGCATCATGTGTTCCGACGAGGATTACATCGCCGCCGGCGCGACGATCGCCGCCACGGCGGCCGATGTCTTCGCCGCCGCCGACATGATCGTCAAGGTCAAGGAGCCCCAGGCCGTCGAGCGCGCCATGCTGCGCCAGGACCAGATCCTGTTCACCTACCTGCATCTGGCCCCGGACCCCGAGCAGACCAGGGATCTCGTCAACAGCGGCGCCATCTGCATCGCCTACGAGACAGTCACCGACGCCGCCGGCCGCCTGCCGCTGCTGGCGCCGATGTCGGAGGTCGCGGGCCGGATGTCGATCCAGGCCGGCGCCCACTGCCTCGAGAAGGCGCAGGGCGGACGCGGCATGCTGCTGGGCGGCGTGCCGGGCGTTGCCCCCGCCAAGGTCGTCATCCTGGGCGGCGGTGTGGTCGGCGTGAACGCGGCTTACATGGCGACCGGCCTTGCCGCCGACGTCACCATCATCGACCGTTCGGCCGACGCCATGCGGGCCGCCACGGCGCGCTTCGGCCCGGCGGTGAAGACCGTTCATTCGACCAAGGCCTCGGTCGAGGAAGAGGTGCTGGCGGCCGATCTGGTGATCGGCGGCGTGCTGATCCCCGGCGCGGCGGCGCCCAAGCTGGTGACGGCCGAGATGGTCAGCCGGATGAAGCCCGGTTCGGTGGTCGTCGATGTCGCCATCGACCAGGGCGGCTGCTTCGAGACATCTCACGCCACAACCCACGCCGATCCGACCTATGTGGTCGATGAAGTTGTGCATTACTGCGTCGCCAACATGCCGGGTGCGGTGGCGCGGACCTCGACCTTCGCACTGAACAACGCGACCTTGCCCTTCACCCTGGCCCTGGCCGACAAGGGCTGGAAGGACGCGCTGGCCGCCGATCCGCATCTGCGCGCCGGCCTTAACGTATACAGCGGCAAGATCACCTACGCGGCAGTCGCCGAAGCCCTCGGTTACGACTACCTCGCGCCGGAGAACGCCGTCGCCGCCTGATATTCACCAGAGCAATTCCTCCTTATGGTGACTTCTCCCCGGCCGTTCGCGGCCGGGGTTTTTTTTATGCGCGGTCGGCGTTAGGGTGATGAAAATCGGGACCGGTGACAATGGCGGACTATCTGACGACCAGGGAAGTGGCAGCCTTGCTGCGCATCAAGGAGCGCAAGGTGTATGAGCTGGTCGGCGACAACGCCATCCCGCACAGTCGCGTGACCGGCAAGCTGCTGTTTCCGCGCGACATGGTGGAGGCTTGGGTGCGCCGTCATGTGGAATTCCGCGAGGGCGTCGAGGGGCTGGTCGAACGCCAGCAGGTAGTCGCCGGCAGCCATGACCCGCTGCTGGACTGGGCGTTGCGCGAATCGGGCAGCGGCCTCGCCACCTTCTTCGACGGCAGCCTCAGCGGGCTCAAGCGCCTGGCCGAGGGTGGGGCGGTGGCCGCCGGCATGCATGTCTACGAGCCCGACCGGGAAGACTGGAACCGCGCCCATATCCGCGAGCGCATCCCCGGTATGCCGGTCATCCTTGTGGAATGGGCGATGCGGACCCAGGGGCTGGTGCTGGCGCCGGGCAACCCGCAAAACATTACCTCGATCGCCGACCTTGCCGGGCGCCGCGTCATCCCGCGACAGAGGCAAGCCGGCAGCCGCGTGCTGCTGGAATATCTGATGAAGAAGGCCGGGCTTGATCCGGCCGCGATCACGATGCTGGACCCGCCGGCGCGCAGCGAGGCCGACGTGGCGCTGGCGGTGGCCGACGGCAAGGCGGATGCCGGGCTGGCGATCGAGACCGTGGCGCGCCAGTACCGGCTGGATTTCCTGCCGCTGTTCCGCGAGCGCTACGACCTCGCCGTCTGGCGCCGCGACTGGTTCGAGCCGCCCCTGCGGAAACTGATATCCTTCGCCCGCACCCCCGCCTTCGCGGAGCGCGCGGCGGAGTTGGGCGGCTACGATATTTCGGGCCTGGGGACGGTGCGCTACAACGGGCCTTGACGAATCAACTCCCCGGCCGGGCGTTGGGGAAGAATAGCTGCTGGCCGCCGACGTTGTAGGACGCGATCGCGGCCTGGCCTTCGTCGCTCAACAGCCAGTCCACGAAGGCCTGGCTCCTTTCCGTCTTGGGATAGCGCAGCTTCGCCGGGTCCACCATGGTTACGCCATACTGGTTGAACAGCGCCTCGTCGCCCTCGACCAGTACTTCGAGGCCGCCCTTGTTCCGGAAGGCGATCCAGGTGGCGCGGTCGGTCATGACATAGGCGCCCATGCCGACGCCCGCGTTCAGCGTCGCCCCCATGCCAGAGCCGGTCTCGCGGTACCAGCCGCCGGAGGCCGCGGCGACATCGACGCCGGCCCCATTCCACAGGCTCAGCTCTTTCTTATGGGTGCCCGAATCGTCGCCGCGCGAGGCGAAGACGGCTTTTGCGGCGGCGATCTCCTTCAACGCCGCCACCGCATCTTTCATACCGCCGACCTTCGCTGGGTCGTTTGCCGGGCCGACGACGACGAAGTCGTTGTACATCAGGTCGTGGCGTTTCACGCCGAATCCGCCGGCGACGAATTTCTCCTCCGCCGCCCTGGCGTGGACCAGCAGCACGTCGCCGTCGCCGTTCATCGCATT
>DAOVHN010000248.1 GCA_030671915.1 Pseudomonadota bacterium | reverse complement strand
TCGGTCCATTCGACCGCCTCCTCGGCCAGCAGGAAACGCCAATGCGGGCGGCGGCCCCCGGCCTCCAGCTTCTCGCGGTCATCCTCCGTAAGCTTCAGCGCGGCGCGGTCATAGACCGGCGGGCGGCCCTGCCCCTGTTGAAGCTTGCGCTTGAGCGACAGTTCCTCCGGCGTCTCGTAGCAGGGATAGAGCCGCCCCGCCGCCTTCAGCCGCTCCACCGCCGCGTCGTACCGATCCAGCCGGTCGGATTGGCGGGAGAATTCGTCCCAGTCGAGGCCGAGCCAGCGCAAATCCCGTTCGATCGCCTCGGCATATTCGGTGCGCGAGCGTTCCACATCGGTATCGTCCAGGCGCAACAGAAACACCCCGCCGCCATGGCGCGCAAACAACCAGTTGACCAGGGCGAGGCGCGCATTGCCCACATGCAATAGCCCCGTAGGGCTGGGCGCGAAGCGGGCTTTGATGGGTGCGGTCATATCAGAGAATCTTCGTAAAACTGTTGGTGATCGGATAGCGGCGGTCGCGGCCGAAGGCGCGGCTGGTGATCTTGACGCCCGGCGGCGCCTGGCGGCGCTTGTACTCCGCGATGTCCAGCATGCGCCAGACCCTTTGCACCAGTTCGGGCTCGTGGCCGCGCGCGGTGATCTCGTCCAGGCCCATCTCGCCCTCGATCAGGCAGCGCAGGATATCGTCCAGCTCATCATAGGGCGGCAGGGAATCCTGGTCGGTCTGGTCCGGGCGCAATTCCGCCGAGGGCGGCTTTGTGATGATACGTTGGGGAATGACCTCGCCGGCCGGGCCCGGGAAATCGCCGGGCCGGTTTTCGTTACGCCAGCGCGACAGCGCGAAGACATCGGTCTTGTAGACGTGCTTCAGCACCGAATAGCCGCCCGCCATGTCGCCATAGAGCGTAGCGTAGCCCACCGACATTTCGGACTTGTTGCCGGTGGTCAGCAGCATATGCCCCAGCTTGTTGGACAGCGCCATCAGCACAATACCGCGGCTGCGCGCCTGAATGTTTTCCTCCGTCGTATCCGGGGCGCGGTCGCCGAATACCGGCTTCAGCATTTCGTCGAACGCCTTCATCGCCGGCTCGATGCCGACTTCGTCCAGCCGCACACCCAGCGCTTTCGCGCAGGCCGCCGCATCCTCGAGGCTTTCCGCGCTGGTATAGGGCGAGGGCATCATCACGCAATGCACCTTGTCCGCCCCCAGCGCATCGACTGCCACCGCCGCCGTCAGCGCCGAATCGATGCCGCCGGACAGGCCGACGATAACGCCGGGAAAGCCGTTCTTGCGCACATAGTCGGCCAGACCCAGCACCATCGCCCGGTACATGGCTTCCTCGCCCTCCGGCGGCAAACTGCGTTCGCCTTGCGCGCAAACCCAGCCGTCAACGCCCCTTGTCCATTCGGTCACTTGGCCGGCCTCGCGGAAGGCGGGCAGCCAGGCGGCAACGCCACGATCGGCGTTCAGCACGAAGGATGCGCCTTCGAAGACCAGTTCATCCTGCCCGCCCACCTGGTTGACATAGACCAGCGGCAGGCCGGACTCGGTGACCCGCCGGGTGGCGAGCTGGATGCGCAGGTCGGCCTTGTCGCTCTCGAAGGGCGAGCCGTTCACGACGATCAGCATTTCGGCGCCCGATTCCTCCAGGCATTCGGTGACGTCCGGCTGCCACATGTCCTCGCAGATCATGACGCCCAGCCGCACCCCGCGGAACGGCATCGGCCCCGGCAGCGGCCCCGCCTTGAACACGCGCTTTTCGTCGAACACGCTGTAATTCGGCAGGTCGTGTTTCAGCCGGGTCGCCGCGATTTCGCCGCCATCCAGCAGCATGACGGCACTGTACAGATCGCCTTCCCGGCGCCAGGGCGCGCTGACCAGCATGGCCGGGCCGCCGTCAGCCGTATCTTCTGCAAGGTCGCGAACCGCCGCCTCCACTCTGTCCTGGAAGAAAGGCTTCAATACCAGGTCTTCAGGCGGGTAACCGCAAACGACCAGCTCGGGATAGACTACCAGGTCGGCGCCGGCCTCTGCCGCCATCGCGCGGGATTCGCGGATCATCGCCAGGTTGCCGGTAATATCGCCGACGGTAGGGTTCCGCTGGGCAAGAAATATATTAAGGCTGTCCGTCATATCGCGTCCTGGCTAACCCGATTCCGCTATTGTGTAATGGGACCGACTATCCTATCCCGGCATATCTAATACCAAGGACCGGAGCCTGAGACGACAATGTTTTCGGTTTTCCGCAGCCGGCTCGGAGGAGCGACAGCATGAGCGACGAGAAACACGAAATGGAACTCGATCCAGGGGCGGCGATCGTGCGCGGATTCATGTACCGGGCGCTGGAGATCATGGCCCGCGACCTGCAGGAACGCGCCGCCGAAGCGGACGGCGCGCTGGATGGCGACGCGGTCGCCGCCTCGCTGGCCGGCATGAAGGACCCGAAATCGCCGGTCATGGGCGCCATATGCCGCGCAGCCTGGCAGGAATGCGAAAGCCTGTTCGAATCCGAAGCCCGCAAGGAAGACCGCAAGGCCCCCTTCGAGCGGCTGATGGTCTGGCCCTTCGCCCACCTGCTGCCGGCCGGCGGCAACCGGGACGGCGGCGAGGAAACGATCTCGCGACGAATTATCCCCGGTTACCTGGCCGCGATCGAGGATCTGGTCGGCCCCGTCGTCTTCGGCCGCCAGCAGGAGCGTTGCCGGCAACTGGTGCAGGGCATCCGCAATAATCGCGGCGGCGCCTTCTCCTGGGACGACGTCTATGCCGACACCATGGCGCGCGTCATCGTCGACGATGTGCTGGTTGCGCTGGCCATGGAGTTCCAGGAGTTCGAGGAACAGCGCGACTGGTTCATCGGGCTGGTGAACGACGCCATGCCCCTGCCGACCAACGGAGCGGGCGGCGCAACCGCCCTGGACGACGATGGATTCACGGCCATCATGCGGGCGCTTTACGACAGCCTGGCGCGGGAACTGGAAACGGAAGACGGCGACGCCCTGATCGCCGCCAAATACAACCGGTCCGTCGTCGACCGGGTCCTGGCCTTCCTGGAAGCGCTCGACGAGATCGACGACGACTGACTGGCGCCACGTCTCTTTAGCGAGCATTTTAGACATTCCTACGCACGTTACGGGAATCTTTACGATTTCCCGTTAACATTCTCATTTGTTTTAGGAAAAAAAGCCCGCTGAGCCGGATGCTTTGGCCCCAACGGACAGGCCACCGGCGACAAAGGGATGGGGACCAATGGAAATGATTGAAGACGGCGGACCGGAACTTGGTCCCGGCCCGACAAGGTTGAAAAGTCTGGCGCAGATCCTTCTGGAAAGGGTCGCAGACCATTTATGCGACGCCGCGGCCAACAATGGCGGCAAGCTGAACCCGGTGGGTATCCAGGCTTCGCTGGACGAATTTCATCGGCGCGCCGATCCCGAGATAACCGATTTCTACCGCACCGGCTGGAACGAATGCCTGGCGGTAATCGACGAGGTCCGCCGCGAAAGCAGCCGCCGCATGCCGTTCGAACGGCTGATGGTGAAGCCCTTCGCTCCGCTGTTGCCCGCCGCGCACCAACCGGTGGATCCCGGCAGGGGGCTGTCGCGCCGCGTTCTGCCCGGTTTCCTGTCGGCCCTGCAGCAGATGCTGGGACCGGTGCTTCTGGACCAGTACCAGAACCGTTGCCGGGAACTGGTGCGCATCATCCAGACCGCGCGGGGCAACGATTTCGAATGGGACGACGTCTATACCGACCCCACCAGCCAGGTTATCGTCAATGACGTGCTGGTCCATATCAGCAAGCATTTCGCCGATTTCGACCGCCGGCAGACATGGCTTGTCGGGGTGATCGCGTCGGAGATGTCGCTGGGCGAGGATACGGTCGAACGCAACTGGTGTTTCCGCGAGGCCGAGTTCCACCTGCTGATGACGGCCCTGTTCAAGCCGTTGCGCAAGCAAATGGAAACCAGCGTCGGCCAACAGCACATCAAGGACCGCTACGGCACGGTCGCCTGCGAGCTGCTGGTCGACCTGTTCGCCGAACTGGACCGCCCCCACAACGTAACCCCGCTGAAACGCATCGCGCCTTGAATTATACCGAAGCTCGTTGGTATTACTCCGCGGCCTCCTCGTCGCGGCGGCGGAGCAGGAATTCACGGCCTACCTTGACGCGCGCCTCCCCGTCATATTCGACGATGTCGGCCGTAGCGTAGGTTTCCGACCAGCGGTCCGGCAGATACGAACCGGTGCCGATCACGTCGATCGGGACCTTGGCGATCGCCATGGTCTTGCATTTATGCGGACCGAAGCCGCTGGAGGCGACAATGCGGACCTTTTTGAACCCCGCCTCGTCCAGCCGTTCGCGCATATGCCAGATGGCCGCGGCCGAAACGCCGGGGCCGACCAGATCGCGCAGTTCCTCCTCGGTACGGTAACCGCGGATGGCGCGTGGCACATGGCGTTCCAGCACGGCATAGGAGGCGGCCGGGTCCAGCCCCTCGCAAAAGCGCGAGCCCGGCGTGTCGAGCCGCACCGCGATGCGCCCTTCCGCCGAAAGCCCGTGGAAACGGCCACACACCTCGAGGGCGTCTGCAACCTCCCGGCCGAAATAGTCTACCAGGACCGAGAGATTTTCGTCCGGGTACGTTTCGTGGAACATCTCGGCGGCGCGCAGCGTGGAGCCGGCATAGCCGATCAGCGCATGCGGCATGGTGCCCAGCCCGCGCTCCAGCCCGAAATAATGGGCCGTGGCGTAGGTGGCGTTGCCGATGAAACCGAAGGCATCTTCCTT
>DAOVHN010000041.1 GCA_030671915.1 Pseudomonadota bacterium | reverse complement strand
GCCGCCGCCATCGAACAGGCAACGCCGACCTCGCCCTGGCATCCGACTTCGGCCGCCGATATGGAGGCGTTGGTCTTGTACAGCATGCCGATCGCCGCCGCCGTGGTCAGGATTGTGAATATTCCGTCCTCGTTGGCGCCGGAAACGCAGCGGTCGTAATAGGCGATGACAGCGGGAACCACACCGGCGGCGCCGTTGGTCGGCGCGGTGACGACCCGCCCGCCGGCCGCGTTTTCCTCATTAACCGCCAGCGCATAAAGATTGACCCAGTCCAGCACCGCCAGGGAATCCTTCATTGACGCTTCCGGCCGTGCGGTCATTTCCTGATAAAGTTTGCTGGCGCGGCGTTTTACGTCCAGGCCACCGGGCAGGAGACCGCCTTGTTGACAACCGCGGCGGATCGAGGATTCCATGGCGCCCCAGATGTCGCGCCGCCCGTCGTAGACCTCGTCCTCGCTGCGCCAGGCCTGCTCGTTTTCGGTCACGATGTTGGCGATCGACAGCCCGGTTTTGCGGCCGGTCTCAAGCAGTTCGTCGGCCGAGTCGAATGGGTATTTCACCGCGACATTACTCCGGGCCTCGCCGCTGTTGGCTTCCGCCTCCTCGGCGCTCAGCACGAAGCCGCCGCCGACCGAGTAATAGATTCCCTCATGCAGCACGTGGCCGCTGTTGTCATAGGCCAGGAACCGCATGCCATTGGAATGTTTGGGCAGCAGTTCCTCGTAGTGGAAGATCAGCTGCTTGTTTTCCTGGAAGGGTACGAGCTTGCGGCCCATCAGCCGCAACGTCCCGGATTCGCGCACTGTGGCATGCATCTCGTCGGCGGCGTCCGGATCCACCTTGTCCGGCGTCTCGCCCATCAGGCCCAGCACGATGGCCTTGTCGGTGGCGTGTCCATGGCCGGTCAGCGCCAGTGAACCGTAAAGCCCGACTTCCACGCTGTCCGTCGCGTCGATCAGATTCCGCGTTTCCAGTTCCAGCGTGAAGCGATGCGCGGCCCACATCGGGCCGACCGTGTGTGAACTGGACGGTCCGATGCCGATCTTGAATAGTTCGAAGATGCTGAGGCTCATGTCGTTTTCTCCAAGCCCGCGGGACCAATAAATGTTTCCGATAGGAAATTTTGTTGATTATTGCCTGAGACTGGGTTTTTGTCCATTATCATAAACATATGTCGAACACCCCCGCGAGGAAGTCGCGAGAATAATGAGCAACCGGAACATGACGCCCCCGCCAATGCGCGGAACCGCGGGCGGGACGCCTTTGAAAGTGCAGCCCTTGAAGCTGGGCCAACGGGTGCGCGAAATCCGCCGGCGCAATCACTGGACGCTGGAAGACGCGGCCCAGCGGACCGGCCTGGCGCGATCGACCCTTTCCAAGATCGAAAACGAGCAGATGTCGCCGACCTTCGACGTGGTGCAAAAGCTTGCCGCGGGAATGGAGATCGAATTGCCGCAGCTGTTCGTGGCTACGGAGTCCCACAAGGCCTCCGGCCGGCGCGCCATAACCCGCGCGGGCGAAGGCAGGCCGCGGTTGACCGCCACCTATGAGCATGAACTGCTGAGCGTCGAACTGGCGCAGCGAAAGATGATCCCCTTCCGCACGAAAGTGCGCGCACGGTCGTTCGACGAATTTGCAAACTGGGTACGTCATCCGGGCGAGGAATTCCTTTATGTGCTCGATGGAAGCGTTGCCTTCTATACCGAGTTTTATGAGCCGGTTACCCTCGCCGCCGGCGACTCTGTTTATTACGATAGCGACATGGGGCACGCCTGTGTATCGGTCAGCGACGAGGACGCCACGATCCTCTGGGTTTCCACCGGCTGACAAGCTAGCGTCCGATATTGTGGCGGTTGTTCGCAATCCCCTTATGGGTGGGTAGAAGGCAACACTTTTCAGTGGGATAAATCATGATCCGCCTTGCTCCACGGCGAGGTTTCGTATAAGAAACACAGATGCCGTCCATGCGGCCCGCGGCCCTGTCGGGCCGGCGCGAGCGAAGAAGGAAACACCCATGGCTGAAGACGCCGGATCGCGGGAAGTTCTTGCGCGAACCCCGCTGTTCGACCTGCATGTGGAACTCGGCGCCCGGATGGTTCCCTTCGCAGGGTACGTGATGCCGGTGCAGTACCAGGGTATTCTCGACGAGCACCGCCATACGCGTAGCGCGGCCGGCCTGTTCGACGTCTCGCATATGGGTCAGGTTCGGCTCGATGGCCCGGGCGCGGCCGCGGCGATCGAGATCCTGGTTCCCGCCGATATCGCCGGCCTCGGCGCAGGACGGCAGCGTTACGCCCTGTTTACCAACGCCGAAGGCGGTATTCTGGACGATCTGATGGTGACGAACGCGGGCGATCATCTGTTCGTCGTGGTCAATGCTGGCTGCAAGGTGCAGGATATTGCCCATATGCGGGCGCATTTGGGCGGCCTGTGCGATATCGCGGAACTCGCCGACCGGGCGCTGCTGGCCCTGCAGGGACCGGCGGCAGGCCCGGTGATGGCGCGCCTCGCGCCGGCGACGGCGGATATGGTTTTCATGACGGCCAGACAGGTGGAAATCCTGGGCGCGGACTGTTTCGTCACGCGCTCGGGCTATACCGGCGAGGACGGATTCGAAATTTCCGTGCCCGGGACCAAGGCCGAGGAACTGGCCCGCCGCCTGCTGGCCGAGGACGAGGTGGCGCCCATCGGATTGGGCGCGCGCGATTCGCTGCGCCTGGAGGCCGGGCTTTGCCTTTACGGGCATGATATCGATACCGGTACGACGCCGGTCGAGGCGCGGCTGGTCTGGGCCATCGGCAAGGCGCGGCGCGGGGACGGCGAGCGCGCGCTGGGCTATCCGGGCGCGGAAATCGTTGAACAACAGATCGCCGCCGGCCCGGCCCGCAGGCGCGTCGGGCTGCTGCCGGAAGGCCGCGCGCCGGTGCGCGAAGGCGCGGAACTCCAGGACGGAGAGGGCAGGGCGGTTGGCCATGTAACCAGCGGCGGCTTCGGCCCGACCATGGAGGCGCCGGTGGCCATGGGCTATGTCGAGGCCGGTCTGGCGGCCATCGGCACGAAATTGAACGCCGTGGTGCGTGGCAAACCCCTGCCCGTGACCGTCGCCAAAATGCCCTTCGTCAAGCAGCGTTACTACCGCGGCTGATCCGCCGCGCCCCAAATTCGGAGATTGATGTCATGTCGAAAGCGTGCCCCACACTCACGGATATGAAGATGCGCGGCGATTTTATCCGGCGCCATATCGGGCCGGGAGAGCCGCAGATAGCTGAAATGCTGGATCATCTGGGGCTGAAATCTCTGGACGACCTGATCGACAAGGCGGTGCCGAAGATCATCCGGTCCGACGACGAGCTGCTGGACCTGCCGCCGCTGCGGACCGAACGCGAGACCCAGGCGGTCCTGCGCCGCGTCGCCGCGCGCAACAAAGTGTTCATCTCGATGATCGGCATGGGCTATCACGGCACCATCATGCCGCCGGTAATTCAGCGCAACGTTCTGGAGAATCCAGGCTGGTACACCGCCTATACTCCCTATCAGGCCGAGGTCAGCCAGGGCCGGCTGGAAGTGCTACTGACCTTCCAGCAGATGGTGATGGACCTGACCGGCATGGAACTGGCCAACGCATCCCTGCTGGATGAGGCGACCGCGGCGGCCGAGGCGATGGCCATGTCGCACCGCCTCACCAAGGACAAGTCCAATACTTTCTTCGTCGACCAGGTCTGTCATCCCCAGACGATCGAGGTCGTGCGGACCCGCGCGCGGCCGATGGAGATCGAGGTGGTGGTCGGCGATCCCGAGGTGGACCTGGACAAGCATGACATCTTCGGCGCCCTGATCCAGTATCCGGGTACTTGCGGCGCGGTGCGCGACTTGGCGCCGGTGATCGCCAAAATCCACGACAAAGGCGGCCTCGCCACCGTCGCCGCCGACATTCTGGCGCTGGTCATGCTGAAGACCCCCGGCGAGATGGGGGCCGACATCGCGATCGGCAACACCCAGCGTTTCGGCGTGCCGATGGGCTATGGCGGACCGCACGCGGCCTATTTCGCAACCCGCGACGAATACAAGCGTCAGACCCCGGGCCGCATCATCGGCGTGTCGATCGACTCCGAGGGCAACCGTGCGCTGCGCATGGCGATGCAGACCCGCGAACAGCATATCCGCCGCGAAAAGGCGACCAGCAATATCTGCACTGCGCAGGTGCTGCTTGCGATGCTGGCGGCGCTCTATGCGGTCTATCACGGGCCCGACGGCCTCAGCCGCATCGCCGGGCGCGTTCACCGCCTGACCGTCATCATGGCCGAAGGGCTGCGCCGGCTGGGCTATGAGATCGTGCACGACGCCTTTTTCGATACGATCACGCTTTACCTGCCCGGCAATGCCCGCCGGCTTGCGGCCGCGGCACGGGCCTCACGCATCAATCTTCGTGTCGTCGACGCCGACCATCTGGGCATCACTTTCGACGAGTCGACCCAGCGCAAGAACTTGGTGGCGCTATGGCGAATTTTCTCGTCAAAGGCCGACGAACTGCTGGATGTAGACGCGCTGGACAAGGAGGTGAAGGACTGCATTCCCGACAAGTTGCGGCGCACCAGCGAGTTCCTGACCCATCCCACCTTCGATCTCTATCACTCCGAGACCGAGATGATGCGTTATCTGCGCTGGCTCTCAGCCAAGGATATCGCGCTGGACCGTTCGATGATCCCTCTTGGGTCATGCACCATGAAGCTGAATGCTACAACCGAGATGGTCCCGGTTACCTGGCGCCATTTTACCCATATGCATCCCTTCGCGCCGCTGGACCAGACGCAGGGCTATCAGCAGATGTTCGAGGAACTGGAACAGATGCTCTGCACTATTACCGGCTTCGCCGCGGTGTCGCTGCAGCCCAATGCGGGTTCGCAGGGCGAATATTCAGGGCTGCTTGTGATCCGGAAATATCACGAAAGCCGGGGCGAGGTGCATCGCGACGTCTGCCTGATCCCGGCCTCGGCGCACGGCACCAACCCGGCCAGCGCTCATATGGCGGGCTTGCGCGTGGTAGTCGTGAAATCCGACGAGCACGGCAATATCGATGTCGACGACCTGAAGGCGAAGGCCGGGGAACATTCCGCCAATCTGGCCGCGCTGATGGTGACCTATCCCTCGACCCACGGCGTCTATGAGGAATCCATCGTCGATATCTGCAAGATCGTTCATGACCATGGCGGCCAGGTATATATGGACGGCGCCAACCTCAATGCACTGGTCGGGATCAGCCGGCCGGGTCGGATCGGCGCCGACGTCATGCATATGAACCTGCACAAGACCTTCGCCATTCCCCATGGCGGCGGCGGACCGGGCATGGGGCCGATCGGCGTCATGGCTCATCTGGCGCCCTTCCTGCCGGACCACCCGATGGTCGAAGGCGTCAATCCGGCGGCGCGCGGCGGCGAGACGGTGGGCGCGATCTCGGCGGCGCCCTGGGGCTCGGCCAGCATCCTGCCGATCAGCTGGACCTATATCCGCCTGCTGGGCGACGAGGGGCTGCGCCGCGCCACGCAGGTCGCGGTGTTGAACGCCAACTACATCGCCAAGCGACTGTCGGACCATTACCCGATCCTCTATACCGGCAAGAATGGGCTGGTCGCCCATGAATGCATCGTCGATTTCCGGCCGTTGAAGGAAAGCAGCGGTATCTCGGTGGAGGATGTGGCCAAGCGCCTTGTCGACTATGGCTTCCACGCGCCAACCATGTCTTTCCCGGTGCCCGACACGCTGATGATCGAGCCGACGGAGAGCGAGGCAAAGCGCGAGCTGGATCGCCTGTGCGACGCGCTGATCGCGATCCGCGGCGAAATCGCCGATGTGGAATCGGGCAAGGCGGACAATGAAAACAACCTGCTGCGCAACGCGCCCCATACCCACCACCTGCTGCTGCAGGGCGACTGGCCGCATCCCTATTCCAAGGAAGAGGCCTATTTCCCGCTTCACACCCTGCGCGAGGACAAATACTGGCCTCCGGTCGGCCGCGTCGACAACGTCTATGGCGACCGCCACCTGGTCTGCGGCTGCCCGCCGATGGAGGCCTACGAGGAAGCGGCGGAGTAGATCGCGCGATGCCGCCCAGTCACCGCCCCGCGCAATACAACCGCTCCCCGGCCACGTAGGTCGCCCGCGTGGCGCGATCGTCACCCAGGGTCATCAGGACGAACAGCTCTTCGGCCAGGTTGCCTTTAACCGTTTCCATGCGGTGCGCCATGGCGCGGGTCGCGCTTGCATCCAGCACGGTGATGTCGGCGTCGCTGCCGGGCTCCAGCGTGCCGATGCGCCCTGTCAGGCCCAGCGCCTCGGCGTTGCCCCGGGTCATCAGATGGAAGGCCTTTAGGGCGGGCAGGTTCTGGTTGTTTAGCTGTAGCACCTTGTAGGCCTCCGCCGCCGTGCGCAGCATCGAGAAACTGGTGCCGCCGCCGACATCGGTGGCCAGCCCGACCTTGACGCCGCCCTCGCGCAACCGCGCCATGTCGAACAGGCCGCTGCCGATGAACAGGTTCGAGGTGGGGCAGAAGGCGACCGTCGATCCGGTCTCCGACAGGCGCGCGATCTCCTCGTCCGACAGATGGATGCCGTGGCCGACGATGGCGCGCGATCCCAGCAAACCAAACCGGTCATAGACGTCGGTGTAGGAACGGCTCCAGGAAAACTGTTCCCGGACGGCGGCGATTTCGGCTCGGTTTTCCGCCAGGTGGGTTTGCATATAGACGCCGGGATGTTCGCGCAACAGCGCGCCGGCCGCTTCCAGTTGCGCCTCGCTCGAGGTAACGGCAAAGCGCGGGGTCACGGCATAGAGCTGCCGGCCGCGGCCATGCCATTTCTCGATCAGCGTGGCACTTTCCGCCGCGCCGCGCTCGGCGTTGTCGGTCAGGGCATCGGGCGCGTTGCGATCCATCATCACCTTGCCGGCGATCATCAGCGTGTTCAGCCGCTCGGATTCGGTGAAGAAGGCTTCGACGGATTGGGGGTGAACCGTGCAGTAGACCGCTGCCGTGGTGGTGCCGTTGCGCAGCAACTCGTCGAAGAAGAAGCGGGCGGCCGAGGCGGCATGGTCCGGGTCGGCGAATTTCTGTTCCTCGACGAAGGTATATTTGTTGAGCCATTCCAGCAATTGCGCCCCGTAGGAGGCGATGACGCGCGTCTGCGGGTAATGGATATGGGTGTCGATCAGGCCCGGCATGATCAGCGCTTGCCCGTAATGGTCGACCGGCATATCTGCCGGCAGATCGGTCGCCGGCCCGATGGAGGCAATCTTGCCGTCCTCGACAACGATGGCGCCATCCGCGATATAGCGATAGCTGTTTTCCTCGCCGGCCTCGGCCGGGTCGGCGGTGAATTCCAGCAGCCGGCCGCATATCGCCTTGCGCACCATTTACGCTAGCCCTCGCGGGCCGCCAGCCAGGCGGCAATCAGGTGGCGTTCCTCTTCAGTCATCTCGGTTACATTGCCCGGCGGCATGGCGCGTGACAAGACGGCCTGGGATTCGATCCGCGAGACCTCGCGAAGGATATCCTCCGGCGTTTCCAGCCGCACGTTGAGAGGTGGGGTCGCAACGCCCTCCCAGACCGGTTCTTCCGCATGACACATGGAGCAGCGGGACAGCACGACTTCCTCGACCGCGACGAAGACCTCGTCATTCTCCAGCCCGGCGCCCTGCATTGCGGCCGGCGCGCCGACGGGGAAGCTGTTGAGCCACAGGATCATCAGCCCGCCGGCCGCGGCGACGCCCCAGATCCACCATGGCGTGCCCTTGCCGGCATGTTGCGAATTGAAGAAATGGCGGATCGAGACGCCCATCACGATGACCACGGCGACGATCACCCAGTTCCACTGTGTCGCGAAATTCATCGGGTAATGATTGCCGATCATCAGAAACAGCACCGGCAGGGTCAGATAGTTGTTATGCAGCGAGCGCTGTTTGGCCTGTTTGCCGAGGCGCGGGTCGGGCTCCTCATGGGCCAGCAACGAGGCCACCACCTTGCGCTGGTTGGGAATGATGATCATCAGCACGTTGGCGGCCATGATGGTGCCGACCAGCGCGCCGATCTGGATATAGGCGCCGCGGCCGCTGAATATCTGGGTGCAGCCCCAGGCGATGCCGACCAGCAGCGCAAAGCCGGCCAGCATCAGCAGCGTATCGTTCTTGCCCAGTGGCGAACGACACATCAGGTCGTAGACAATCCACCCCGCCGCCAGCAGCACGAGGCTGACGATCACGGCGGTCGTCGGGGTAAGGTCGAGCACGCCCCTGTCGATCAGATAGAGATCGGCGCTGGTGTAATAGACGGCCGCCAACAGCAGGAAGCCGCTGACCCATGTCGCATAGGCCTCCCATTTGAACCAGGTCAGCTCTTCCGGCATTTCCGCCGGCGCCACCAGATATTTCTGCATGCGGTAGAAGCCGCCGCCATGAACCTGCCAGGTCTCGCCCCCGACACCTTGGGGCAGCCCGTCGCGCTTGCGCAGGCTGAGATCCAGATGGACGAAGTAAAAGGACGAGCCGATCCAGGCGATGCCGGCGATGACATGCAGCCAGCGCAGCATCATGCCGATCCATTCGGTGACGAGTGCGTCCATGGCGGTTACTCCCTGAGGCTCTGTTTTATCTGACGTCGCCGAGCGACCTCGTCCTTCGAGACGGGCCTTCGGCCCTCCTCAGGATGAGGCTCAAATATTTGTGCCCTCATCCTGAAGAGCCCCGTAGGGGCGTCCCGAAGGACGAGGTTGCGCCGCTGTTTCCGACATGAATTTCTAATCCCCCGGCATCGCCGACAATAGCCCCAGCAATTCGTATCACTTTCAAAAAAAATCAAACAGTGGCATGATTTCCGCCGGAAAGAGATAAAATGGCACTTCTGGAGAATATACGGGTATTCGTGCGAGTGGTCGAACTCGGCAGCTTTTCGGCCGCCGCGCGTAATCTGCGCCTGTCGCCGGCCGTGGTCAGCCATCGCATCCAGCAGCTTGAGGGCCATGTCGGGGTGCGACTGTTGAACCGCACGACCCGCCAGGTGCAGCCGACCGAACAGGGCATGCTCTACTACGAGGCCTGCCTGGAGGTCATGCGCGCGGTCGAACAGGCGGAGACCAGCGTGGCGGGGGCGGGGGCAGAACCGCAAGGCACGCTGAAGGTCACCGCGCCATTGGTTTTCGGGCGCCGTATCCTGGCGCCGCTGATCCCGGAATTCCAGGCCGCGACGCCCAATGTCGAGGTTCAGTTTCGTATGTCGGACCATCTGCTCGACCTCATCAAGGAAGGGGTGGACGCGGCCGTGCGGCTTTCCGTGCCGACGGATTCCAGCCTGGTCATCCGGAAGATCGCCGATTGCCCGCGCCTGCTCTGCGCGGCGCCGGCCTATCTGGAGGCCCATGGCGAGCCCGTGACGCCGGATGATCTGATGGATCACAATTGCCTGCTCCTTCGCTTCTCCGGCTCAACGCAGTTCCGCTGGATCCTCAATAGCCCCAAGGGCCAGGTCACGCTGAATGTCGGCGGCCGCCTGGACGCCGACGACAGCGACGTGCTGACCCAATGGGCGGTCGCCGGGCAGGGCATCGTCATGAAGCCGGTCTGGGAGGTGGCGGATCACTTGCGCGAGGGCCGGCTGAAACCCGTGCTTACCGATTTCCCGCCGGAGCCGCTGACGCTGGGCGTGCTTTATCCGCATCGCCGCCTGCTGCCCGCCAAAGTCCGCGCCTTCACCGATTTCCTGGTGGAACGGGTGCCGCCCATGATGGATAGTTTTACTCTCGCCTGAGCTGCCGAGTGGCGCATCCTTCGACAGGCTCAGGATGAGGAGTTTTTCTTATATTCCAACACACGCTCCTCATCCTTGT
>DAOVHN010000646.1 GCA_030671915.1 Pseudomonadota bacterium | reverse complement strand
GGCGAGACTGTGACGCGGGCCGGTGCGGGCGACAAGGTTGCCGTCATCGTCAACCAGACGCCGTTTTATGGCGAATCGGGCGGCCAGACGGGCGATGCCGGGCTTATGATGTCCGCCGGTGGCGCCCGTATCGAAATCACCGACACCCAGAAGAAGCTTGGCGACATGCACGTCCATATAGGCGTGGTTGCCGAGGGTGTTCTCGAAGCGGGCGACGCCGTGGAACTGCGGGTCGATCACGACCGGCGCACAAGTCTGCGCGCCAACCATTCGGTCACACATCTTCTGCATGAATCGTTGCGCCGCCATCTTGGCGGCCATGTGACCCAGAAGGGCTCGCTGGTCTCGCCCAATCACCTGCGCTTCGACTTCGCCCATCCCAAGCCGGTGACGGCCGACGAGCTGCGCGAGGTCCAGGCTGACGTCAACCGCCAGATCCGCGCCAATCGCGAGGCCATCACCCGCCTGATGACACCCGACGCCGCGATAGGGGCCGGCGCCCTCGCTCTGTTCGGCGAGAAATACGGCAATGAGGTCAGGGTGGTCTCCAGGGGCGCGGGCGACGGGCACGGCGAGTGGTTTTCCACCGAGCTTTGCGGCGGCACCCATGTGGCCCGCACCGGCGATATAGGCCTGTTCGTCATCACCGGCGAAACCGCGGTGGGGGCCGGCGTGCGCCGTATCGAAGCGGTTACCGGGCGGGCCGCGCTGGACCATGTTTCGCGCCAGTCGGCCTTGCTGGAGGAAGCCGCCAGCGCGCTGAAAAGCGGCGTGGCGGATGTCCCCGGCCGTGTTGCCGCGCTACTGGATGAGCGCCGCAAGCTGGAACGCGAATTGTCCGACACCCGCCAGAAGCTGGCGGCCGGCGGGGGCGGCGGCGCGGCTCCGGAAGCGGCGGAAGTCGCGGGGATCAAGTTCATCGGCCGCGCGGTCGGGGACGTGCCGGCGAAGGAACTCAAGCCGATGGCCGACTCCTTCAAGCAGCAGATGGGATCCGGCGTCGCGGCCCTGGTATCGGTCACCGACGGCAAGGCTTCGCTGGTGGTCGGCGTCACGGACGATCTTACCGCCCGTATCAGCGCGGTCGATCTGGTGCGCGCCGGTTCGGCGGCGCTGGGCGGCAAGGGCGGCGGCGGGCGGCCCGATATGGCCCAGGCCGGCGGTCCCGACGGCGACAAGGCCCAGGCCGCAATCGAAGCCATCGAGGCCGCGCTGGCCAACGCGGTGGAGGCGGCGCTCTGAGGCCGCGGCTGAATGGGCGTTTTGCGCTCCCCCTTCTGATGGGGGCGCTGTTCCTGCTGGGCGGTTGCCCCGATCCGGCGCTTACCTCCAACCCGCTCAACAAGCCCGAGGACGGGCCTGTCGTGGTCTCCGTCTGTTATCCGCCCGGCGTCACCGACCTGGAAACCGAGACCCTGCCGATTGCGGTGGAGGCCTGCGCCGACGCCGGTGTTCCGGTCGAGCGGCCACGCCGGTGGAAACGCACCTTCTTTTTGAACGACTGCCCGCTCTTCAAGGCCATGAGGGTCGCCTATATCTGCCGACCCGACCCCGATGCGCCGCCGCGAGCCCCGGCCGACGAGGCCTCGCCGTTAACCGGAAATCAAGACAGCTAGGGCATTCTCGCAATCATACCTGCCCATACGTGGGCGCAAGGGAGATATTGCGATGTACCGTCTTACTGCATTCCTTTTTTTCGCACTGCTCGCGGCCATGCCGGCCGAAGCGCGTGAGCTGTCGCCAGAGGACCTGGAGCGTGCCACAAATTTCGCACAGCGCATGCAAGCGGTGTACGAGGAAGGCATGGCGCTCAGTTTCGATATGGACGGCGCCGAGGAATATATCGATTCTTTTAGTGCCGGCGAGTTGGATCCGGCCGAGTTCACATCCGCCCTGGACCCGTTCCTCGATAGCATGGGTACGGCTGTCGCCGATTTCCGCACACAATATCCCCGCGCGCCGTCGCCGCCTTCCATAGGCAGC
>DAOVHN010000328.1 GCA_030671915.1 Pseudomonadota bacterium | reverse complement strand
GGCCTTCAGTGTCGGGCCGGGGCCAATGCCCCGAAGAACGCCTCCAGCTTCGCCGCGTCCAGTTGCCCGTCGGTGCGCACGCCGGTGCAGAGGTCCAGGCCGAAGGGTTGGACCGCCTGACTGGCCTCGGCCGCGTTGTCGGGATGCAAGCCGCCGGCCAGGAAAACGGGGCGGGGAACCTCCGCCATGATCCGGCGGCTCAGCGACCAGTCATGCACCCGGCCGGTGCCGCCGAGTTCCTTGACCGCCGCGGCGGGACGTCCGGAATCCAGCAGCAGGGCATCGGCATGGTTGGCGCACTCCCTGGCCTCTTCCACCGATTTCGGGCCGGTCACATGAATGACCTGGACGATCTTCACATGTGGCAGTGCCTTGCGCAGTGCGCCATAGGCTTGCGGGTCGACGGCATCGACGAGTTGCACCGTGCTGGTGCCGCATTTCCGCACATGATCGACGATGGCGTCGGGTTCGGTTTCGCTGGTCAGCAGGAATGTGGCCACCGCCGGCGGCGCCGCGGCCGCGATCTCGGCGATCAACTTGTCCCCAATGGCCCCCGGGCCGCTGGGCATATGCCCGACAAGCCCCAGCGCGGACGCGCCGTGCCGCACGGCAAGCGCGGCCTCCGCGAGACTGGAGATGCAACAGATCTTGACCCGTACCATCGTCAGTTCTCCAACCGCAAAGCCCTTTATCATGATTTCGCCAGGGGCAGGCCGGTCGCGCCCATCGGCAGGCCCGTGGCCCGGTGCGCCGCATCCCCGATCGCCAGCAGCCGCTGCTCGCTATAGGCCGGTGCGGCGAGAGTCACCCCGAAAGGCAGCCCGTTCGACAGCAGGCCCGCCGGCACGGCGACGCCCGCGAGGTCCAGCAGGTTCATATAATTCGTGTAGTAGCCGAGATTGGCATTCAGGCGGATGGGGTCGGCCTCTACTTCGGCGACGCTGTAAATGGTCCCGGCGGTCGGCGTGACCAGGATATCGATATCGTCCCAGACCGGTTCGGTCTGCCGTTTCAGTTCGCTCAGCCGGTAACAGGCCCGGTAGGCATCCACGGCAGAATAGCTTTTGCCTTCCAGAATGATCTTTCGCGTCACCGGATGGGTCTCGGCCTCGTTGGCGGCTATGAAATCGCCGACCGCGGCCCTGCGCTCGTCGACCCAGGGGCCGTCATAGAGCAGCCGGGCGGTGTCCTGGAAGGGCTCGAAATCGATGACGGTCTTGCCGCCTCCAAGCCGTTCCAGCCGCTCGACAGCCGTATCGAAAAGCGCGGCGGCATCGCCGTTGCCGAAGAATTCCAGTTGTTCGGGCCTCGGCACGCCGAAACGGAAAGCCGTGGGGGCGCTATCGGGCCTGGGGGTATATCCCTCGGGCGCGCGGCGCGAAAATGCGTCACGGGAATCGTAGACGCCGGCGACTTCCAGAACCGCTGCTGCGTCCGCGCCGGTCAGCGCGAAGATGGATACGCAATCCAGCGACCGGCAGGCCGGAACCACGCCGCGGCAGCTCAACAGGCCGCGCGTCGGCTTCAGCCCGACAATATTGTTGAAGGCGGCCGGGACGCGGCCCGACCCGGCGGTGTCTGTGCCCAGCGAGAAGGAAGCCAGCCCCGCCGCCACGGCCACGGCCGATCCGGCGCTGGACCCGCCGGGAATGTAGGAGGGATCGACGGAATTGCCGGGTATGCCGTAGGGCGTGCGGATGCCAACCAGGCCGGTGGCGAACTGGTCAAGGTTGGTCTTGCCGACCAGGATCGCCCCGGCGTCGAGCAGGCGGGCGATTGCGGGGGCCGTTTCACCCGCGACATAGGCATAGGCCGGGCAGCCGGCCGTTGTCGGCAGGCCGGCGACGTCCATGTTATCCTTTATCGCGAACGGAATGCCGTACAGGGGCAGTCCCTCGGGACCGGCCTTCTCCAGTTCCGCCGCGCGGGTCATGAGGTCGGCGTCGGTCACGCGGAGTATCCAGACCTTGTCGTCGCCCCGCGCCTCGATCCGTTCGGTAAGCCCGGCGACCAGGGCGCCGGGGGTCAGTTCACCATCGCGGTAAAGCCGGGTCAGGCTGGCCAAATCCAGCGCAGTGGTCTTGTCGAACGTGATGCCCATTTTCCCCCTCCGATCATAGGTTGTTGACAAAAAAATTTATCATATGGTAAATAAATTGAGATGTGAATAACCAACATACACGCGATCCGTACAGGGAGGTCGTTGAAGATATGGACAAGCATCGAGTGTCGGGCGTGGCGGCGGGCCGCCTGTCGACCGAAGAATACAGCGCCAATTTCTCCGATATCCACCCGCCACTGAGCGCGCATGAGGCGCTGGTCGAGGCGCAGCGCTGCTATTTCTGCCACGATGCGCCCTGCATGAACGCCTGCCCGACGCGTATCGACGTGCCGTTGTTCATTCGCCAGATCGCGACCGGGAACCCCAAGGGGTCGGCGCATACCATCTTCAAGCAGAACATCATCGGCGGCATGTGCGCCCGGGTCTGCCCGACCGAAACGCTGTGCGAGGAAGTCTGCGTGCGCAACGAGGCCGAGGAGAAGCCGGTGCGGATCGGCCTGCTGCAGCGCCATGCCACCGATATTCTGACGGACAGCGGCGAGCAGAAATTCAGCCGCGCGGCGGCGACCGGCAAGAATATCGCCGTCGTCGGTGCTGGACCCGCCGGGTTGGCCTGCGCGCACCGATTGGCGATGCATGGTCACGATGTCACCCTCTTTGAGGCGAAGGAGAAGCTCGGCGGGCTCAACGAATACGGGCTGGCCGCCTACAAAACCCCGAACGATTTTGCTCAACGGGAAATAGAGTACATCCTGGGTATCGGCGGCATCGAGATCCGGTGCGGTGCGGCGCTTGGCGACGGCCTGGACCTCGATGGCCTTGTGGAGGGCCATGACGCGGTGTTCCTGGGCCTTGGCATGGGCGGCGTCAACGAACTGGGACTCGAGGGCGAGGATCTGGACGGGGTAGTCGATGCGATCGACTACATCGCCGACCTGCGCCAGACCCCGGACAAATCCAAACTCCCGGTGGGCCGCCGGGTCGTCGTGATCGGCGGCGGCATGACGGCGGTGGATATCGCGGTCCAGACCAAACGGCTGGGCGCCGAAGAGGTCTCCATGGTCTATCGCCGCGGTCGTGAGCAGTTGAAGGCCAGCGGCTACGAGCAGGAACTGGCCCAGACCAGCGGGGTGCAAATCCGCCTTTGGGCCGCACCGGTCCACATCCTCGGCGAGGGCGGCAAGGTCACCGGCGTCGGATTCGAATATCAGAGCGACGGCGGATCCGGCGGCACGGGTGAAACCTTCATCCTGCCGGCGGATCAGGTCTTCAAGGCCATCGGCCAGAAGTTCCTGCCCGCCTGCATCGGGGATTCGGGCATTACCCTGAAGGGCGGCCGGATCGAGGTCGACGAAGAACGTCGCACCAGTGTTGCGAATATCTGGGCCGGCGGCGATTGCGTGGACGGTGGCGAGGATCTGACCGTCGCCTCGGTCGAAGACGGTAAGCTGGCCGCGGAATCGATCCACCGCGGGCTGACCGCGTGAGTGTTCGCGGGGAAATTTCGACGAGGAGAAAGAGCCATGGCTGATTTGCGCAGCGAATTTCTGGGGATCAAGTCGCCGAACCCCTTCTGGCTGGCTTCGGCCCCGCCGACCGACCGCGAGGTCAACGTGACGCGCGCCTTCAAGGCGGGCTGGGGAGGCGTGGTGTGGAAGACGCTCGGCGAAGACCCGCATGTCGTCAACGTTAACGGCCCGCGCTACGGCGCGATCCACGGCGCCGACCGGCAGTTGCTCGGCTTCAACAATATCGAGCTCATCACCGACCGGCCGCTGGACGTCAACCTTCGCGAAATCAAGGCGATGAAGAAGGCCTGGCCGGACCGGGCGATTGTTGTCTCGCTGATGGTTCCCTGCGAGGAGAAATCCTGGAAGGCGATCCTGCCGCTGGTCGAGGATACCGGCGCCGACGGGATCGAGCTGAAT
>DAOVHN010000249.1 GCA_030671915.1 Pseudomonadota bacterium | reverse complement strand
GCCTCGGCGACCGCGCATTCGATCCAGAACACGCCCAGCCGGTTGGCGATGAAGCCCGGCGTGTCCTTGGCGTCCACCACGCCCTTGCCGAGCCGGCGGTCGCAGAAATCGCGGATCGTATCCGCCGCCTCGGGTCGCGTCTGTGGGCCTTGCACGATCTCCAGCAGGCGCATATAGCGCGGCGGGTTGAAGAAATGGGTGACCAGGAAGTCGGCTGCGAAATCGTTGCCCAGGCCCTCGGTCAGCACCTCCAGGGGTATCGTCGAGGTGTTCGACGACACTACCGAACCTGCCTTTCTATGGCTGTTTATCTTCCCGTAAAGTTCTCTTTTTATACCTGGATCCTCTATCACCGCTTCCACGATCCAGTCGCAGTCGGCGAGCCTTTCCAGGTCGTCCTCGATGTTGCCGGTCGTGACCAGGCGCGCGTTGCGTTTATGCATGAAAGGCGCGGGATCCGCCTTCTTCAGCCGCGCCAGCGCGCCCTCGGCGATGGCGCTGCGGCCGTCCGGGGCGGCGTCCTTGGGCACGATATCCATCAGCAGGACGGGCACCCCCGCATTGGCGATATGGGCCGCGATTCCACTGCCCATAACGCCCGCGCCGATGACGGCTACGCGTTTGATTTCCATGGCTAAATCGCCTCCAGGATGGTCGCGATTCCTTGGCCCCCGCCGATGCATTGGGTGGCCAGCGCGAACCTTCTCTTTTCTCTACTCAGAAGGCTCGCCGCCTTGCCGGTAATCCGCGCGCCGGTCGCGCCCAAAGGGTGGCCCAGCGCAAGCGCACCACCGTCCAGATTGGTCTTCTCGAAGTCGAACGGCATCTCGCGATGGCAGGCCAGCACCTGGGCGGCGAAGGCCTCGTTCATCTCGATGATGTCGATATCCTCCAGCGTCAAACCCGCGCGCTGTAACGCTTTATTGGTCGCGGCCACCGGGCCGATTCCCATGATGTCGGGCGCGCAGCCGGCCACCGCGATGCTCTTGACGCGCGCAAGAGGGTCCAGCCCGTTCTTCGACGCGTAATCCTCGGAACAGACCAGCACCGCGCTGGCCCCGTCGGTCAGCGGCGACGAGGTGCCGGCCGTCACCGACCCGCCCTCCCTGAAGGCGGGCTTGAGGCCGGCGAGGGCTTGCCGGTCGGTATCGGCGCGGATGCAGCCGTCCTTGTCGACCATGCCGTCCCGCGTTTCCACCGGCACGATCTCATCTGTCAGGCGCCCCTCGGCCTGCGCGGCGGCCGCCTTGGCCTGGCTGCTGACCGCCAGCTCTTCCTGTTCGTCACGGGTGACCTGGTATTTTTCGACCAGGTTTTCCGCCGTCTCGCCCATCGACATGTAGGCACCGGGCATTCCCTCGGCGAGCGCCGGGTTGGGCATGGGATTGTAGCCGCCGACCGGCACGCGGGTCATGGACTCGACCCCGGCGCAGATGAAGACCTCCCCCGCCCGCATGGCGATATTGCCCGCCGCCATATGGATCGCGTTCATCGAGGAACCGCAGAAGCGGTTGATCGTCGCCCCGGCCACCGTGACCGGCAGTTCCGTCAGCAAGCCGATCAGCCGGCCCACATTCAGCCCCTGCTCGCCCTCCGGCATGGCGCAGCCGCAGATCAAGTCCTCGATATCGTCGGCCTTGACGCCGGTGCGCTCCAGCAGCCCGCGAATTGCCGCGGCGGCCAGATCATCGGGGCGCGTGCGGGCGAATTCGCCTTTGTTGGCGAAGGTGAAGGGGGTCCGGGCATATCCCGCTATGACGACGTTGCTGGTCATAATCGCGCCTTTCAAGATTTGCCGGCCGTCGCCAGATGGCGTTCGGCCGCGCCGATGATGTCTGTCAGTTCGGTTATGGTCGCTTCGATGTCCTCGCGTTGCTGTTCCAGCGCCGCCAGCCGCTCGCCGGCCTTGCCGACCAGCTTGCGCATCTGTTCCACCTGGCCCGGATCGGATTCGTAGATGTCCAGCCACTCGCGTATTTCGGTCAAGGTGAAACCCAGCCGCTTGCCGCGCAGGATCAGGATCATCCGGCCGCGGTCGCGGTGGGTATAGACCCGCGCATTGCCGGCCCGCCGCGGGTTCAGGAGCTTTTTATCCTCGTAGAATCGCAATGTGCGGGGCGTGACGCCCAGATCTTCGGCAAGCTCGGTGACGGAGTAGAGTTCGCTGTGGCTGGATGCGTCCATGAGCGGCACCATACCGCCTGCATAACGTATACGTCAACATTATAACGCAAACGTTACTGTCTGTCAGTCGCGCAAGCCGGACAGCCCCTCGCAGATCGCATCGAAGAAGCGCATGGCGGGGGCCGACATGCGGCGCGCCCGCAAGACACCGTGGACGAGGCCTTCGCCCAGGTAATAGCGCGACGGCACGCCCGCCTGCCCCAGCCTGTCATGCCAGGCCGCAGCCTCATCACGTAGCGGGTCCAGCTCGCAGGCGGCGATCATCGCCGGGGGCATGCCGGCAAGGTCGGATGCCAGCAGTGGCGCAACATACGAGTCGGTAATCTCCTCCGGCGCCTGGCCGGTATAGAGGCGCAGATACTTCGCCATGTCGCCGGTGGTGAGCGCCGGTGCGTCCGCGTTTTCCGCATAAGACGGCAGGGAAAGGTCACAGCCCAGCGCCGGGTATATCAGTAATAGCAGCTTCGCCGTCGGCCCGCTTTCGTCGCGCGCCTTCAGCGCCACTGCTGCCGCGATGTTGGCGCCCGCGCTGTCGCCGCCGATGCCGAGTCGGGCCGGGTCGATGCCGTAGTCCGCCGCATGGGCCGCGATCTGGCGGAAGGCCGCGTCGCTGGCCTCGAAGGGCACCGGATGCATGTTCTCCGGCGCCAGCGGGTAATCGACCGAGACAACAACGACCCCGCTTGTCGCCGCCATCCAGGCGCAATGATCGTCATGGCTGTCCAGGTCGCCGACGACCCAGCCGCCGCCGTGGAAATAGACCAGCCCGGCCTTCGCCCCCGCGCCCGCCGGGCGGTAGACGCGGATCGCGATGTCGCCATGGGGGCCGGGGAGGGTTTCGTCATGCACCGACAACTCTTCCGGGTGCGGGCCGGCGAAGGCCTGGCAGAGCGCCGTGAAGGCGCGCCGCTGATCTTCCACCGTCATGTCGACGGCGGTGTGGGAAAACAGCTCTTCCGCGCGGGTCAGGTACTCCGCCATGCCCGGCGCCAGCCGGCCGGCATATTTCTCCATGACAGACGTCATGCGCGCTCACCTGGCAGGGCAATGGACCGGCCCGCCTGTTTCGGCAGCGGCAAGTCCGCATGGGCCTCGCGGATCGCCTCCAGTTTTTCCATAAGCGCATCCGGGAACGGCGCGGATTTCGGGCCGCTCATATCCACATGCACCAGCATATGTTCGCCCGTCGCCAGCAGGTCGCCGGTTCCCTCGTGATACATGTGATGGAACAGCCGGTAGCGCTTCGCATCGAATCCCAGCAACTGCGTCTCGACCCGCACCGCCTCGCCCTCCGACACCTCTTGCAGATACATTACATGGGTTTCCAGCGTGTAGATCGAGGTGTTGGTGCGCGTCCGATAACCCGCGTCCTGGCCGGCGTAATCCATGAACTCGTCGGTCGATTTGCTGAAAATCAGCACATAATAGGCCTCGTTCATATGCCCGTTATAGTCCAGCCACTCCGGCCTGACGGCGGTGCGATACAAACAAAGCGGCGCGTCGATCATCATGCGGGGATCCTCTCCGGTGTCGGGAAACATAGAGCCGATCCGGGTTGATTGGAATCGCCTTCGGCGATCCACCAACCCGGTGAATCGGCTCTATCTTTATGGTGTCGAGCGGATTCACGCAATTGATCGTGAGCGCGATCAATCCCGACCCGCTCTGGAGCATGATTTTTCCGGACGGAAAAGCCTCTCCTGCCCGGACTGTGACATAAAACATGCTGACTTTTCCCGGATCGCAGAGTAAAAACGGCTGTCTGCGACAGACGGGTGCGCAGGTTTGAAACCACGTCGATTCGGTCTTTACTTCTCACATTCCATAGGCAGCTTTCACATTGTCACGAAACAAACGTCGGAGCGGCGGCGGCGGTAGCCGGGGCCATACGGGAAAAACCTCAAACGCCGGGCCACGGCCGGTCGTCTCGGCCTGCCCATCCTGCAATGCAGCAACGCCGCCGGGCGCCAGATATTGTCAAGCCTGCGGCAAGCCATTGGGTGGCCAGGCTATCCATCGGCGGCGCGATCCGGTGACCGTGGCTTTGTATTCCGTAATAGGAATCGCCATCGCCGGCACCTTGGCCGGAATCGTATATGTTGCGAGCGAGAACAATGTCGCGGCGCCGCCGACGCCTGCGGCCAACAACGCGCCGGCCGGTTCGGGCCAGCCGGTCGATCTTTCGAGCATGACTTCCCGCGAGGCGGCAGACCGGCTCTTCAACCGGGTCATGATGGCCGAGGAGCAAGGCAACACGCAGGAGGTTCTGCAGTTCGCACCCAAGGCGATCCAAGCATACGACCTCGTCGATAACCTGGATGCCGACGCGCATTACCATATCGGACTCATTCACGCCACGACGGGCGATTTCGGGAAGGTTCGAAAACAGGTCGAGATACTCAAGCAATTCTCGCCCAGTCATCTCCTGGGGCTGATCCTGGAACACGACGCCGCCGAACAATCGGGCGACGGGGAGGCCGCGGCGAGGGCGTCTGCCGCCTTTGCGGCGGCCTACGCTTCGCAAATCAAGGCAGAAAGACCGGAATACGAGGCGCATCGGAATTCTATCGAGAAATTCCTCGCAGAGACTGCCGGCCGGTAAACCATGG
>DAOVHN010000053.1 GCA_030671915.1 Pseudomonadota bacterium | reverse complement strand
GAGGATTTCCTCCACCTGCATCGGCGATCCGGTCGAGCGGGTCAGTTTCGTCACCGGCCGGCCCAGCGCGCCCGAGATCAGGTTTGCGAACTGCCCCTCATGGTTCAACTCGGGCACCAGCACCGTGCCGCAATCGTCCATGAAGGCCTCGATGCGTTCCGTCGGCAGCGGCGACAGCATCACCACCTTCATCGCCGAGCAGCGGATACCCTCGTCCTGGGCGGCGAACAAGGCTTCCAGGATTTCGCCGAACGTCGAACCCCAGCCAAGAATGCCGACGTCCACCGGCCCCTCGTCGCCGAAGCGCTTGCAGATGGTGAAATCGGGATGGCTGAGCGCGGCTTCCAGCTTCAAGTGGCGTTTGACGTTCATCGCGTGGTGGTTTTCCGGCCCATCGCTGGGCTTGCCAAGCTGGTTGTGCTCCAGTCCGGTCACCGTATGCATGCCGCCTTCCTCGCCGGGAACGGCGCGGGGGCTGATATGGTCGTCCGAATCGGCGAACCGCATGTACTCGCCGCGGCCCGGCTTCATCTTCTTGTCCAGATTGGCGGTGAAAGGGTTTTCCCCGGGCGGCACAACGGTCTCGTAACGGTTGGAAAGATAGAGATCCAGCAGCACGATGACCGGCGTCTGATATTGCTCCGCCATCTCCAGCGCCTTGCCGGCGGTGCGGTAGCAGCCATCCACATTTGTCGGGGCGAGCACGATCCGCTGGGCGTCGCCGGCGCCGCCGAATACCGCGAGGTTCAGGTCAGACTGTTCGGTCTTGGTCGGCAAGCCGGTGGACGGGCCGCCGCGCTGGCTGACGAAGACCACCGACGGCACCTCGCCCATCACGCCCAGCCCCAGCATCTCGGTCATCAGCGCCAGACCCGGGCCGGAGGTCGCGGTCGCGGCGCGGCTCCCGGCGTAACCGGCGCCAATGGTCGCCGCGATGGCGGAAATCTCGTCCTCGGTCTGCAGGACACGGCCGCCATGTTTCGGCAGTTCCGCCGCCAGCCTTTCCAGGATCGTGGTCGCCGGCGTGAACGGATAGCCGAAGACAGTGTCCAGCCCCGCATGGATGCAGCCGCGCACGACAGCGCCGTTACCGGTCATCATGATGGCCTTTTCCCCCTCGCAGTTCCGGCTGGGCTCGCCGAGGATGATGTCATCCAGCTTGAAAACGGCTTGGCCCGCCTCGAAGCCCGCATTGAAGGCAGCGGTATTCTGCGTGGTGACGGCTTCCGCCTTGCTGCGGAACTTGTCGGCGATGATCTGGCGGAAGGCGGCGGGGTCGATACCGTAGAGCCCTGCCAGATAGCCCAGCACCACTATATTGCGCGACCGGGCCGAGGCCGTCGCGCGCTCGGATATTTCGCGCACCCGCACCCCGTAGGGCAACTGGCTGGGTTTGACATGGGCGGTCATGTGGCCGCCTTCCGGCAGCCTGGCGATCGGCGAGGACTCGTAAATGACAGCGCCGTTATCGCGCACCTCGCCGACATGGGGAATCGCGTAGCTGTCGTCCAGCGAGATCAGCACGTCGGAATGGCGCTTCAGCGAATAGGCCTGTTCGGTGGTGACCCGCACCCGCGAGATGCATTTGCCGAAACCACGGATTTCCGCCGGATAGATGTCGAAGGCGATGACCTTGTAGCCGAGGCGCGCCATCGACCGCTTCAGGATGTCGCCGGCCGCGATCGTGCCGTCGCCGGCCGAGCCGATAACCGCAAACTGTATGTCCGTGCCGTTCTTGTTCATGACCCTAATGTTCCCAGAAGGGCGATGCGAGATGCCCCTTCCTGTCGACGCGAAGGCGCTCGTCCTCCAGCCCCTCGAAGGCCTCGTTGGCGCCGGTAACGTTGCGCGCAGCCACCTCACCCATCAGCCGCACATTGCTCCAGCCGTAATAGAACCGGTAGGCATTGTCCTCCGCCGACCAGATCTGGCAGACGTCGCCGGCGGCCCAGATGTTTTCGTCTGTGGTGTGCAGCATGGGATCGACCAGCATGCCGCGTTCGATATCGACGCCCGAGCCCAGCATGAATTCGGCGGTGGGAACCAGCCCGTAGGAAGGCATCGCCACGTCGCCAAGGATATCGCCGCCATCCTCGAAGATCACACGGCGGGCGGGCTTGCCGGCCTCGCCTTCTTCCACCGTGACCGGGCGGACGCCATCCACGACCTCGATACCCATATGTTCCAGCGCCTTGATGAAACCGTCGCGTTCGTCGTCGGCGACGCGGTGGGGCCAGAAGGTATATTCATTGGTCAACAGCACGACCCGGTATCCGGTATCAATCAGGGTGCGGGCCAGATCCAGCCCGATCATGTCGCCGCCCAGCATGATTAGCGTGCCCCCGGCGGGCAACGCCTTGTAAGTGGATATGGCCGCCTCGAACGAGCTGAAGCTGTTCATCAGGCCGCGATAGTCGCTAAGCTCCTCCGGCAGATATCCCTGCCCGCCGGCGCAGACCAGCAGACGGTCGTAGTGCATTGTCTCGTTGTGGGCGAAGACGATCGCGCGGTTGCGTCCATCGACATCGGTTACCCGGCTGTTGCGGCGCAGCGTGATATTCTGATCGTCGTAATAGGACAGGGGATGAACCAGGATTTCGCGCCAATCGTAACAGCCGCGAAACACCCGGGGCAGGTCATAGCGGTTATAGAAGGGCAGGCTGCCCATGGTGATGATGGTGATGCGGCAGTCCGGGTCGCGTTCGCGCAGCGTGACCGCGGCGCCGTTGCCCGCGCTGCCGTTGCCGATGATGACGTTGTGGATTGCTTCCATGCCTCACAAATCCTGAGTGGCGAATTCGTTGCGGGTGATAGAGATGCATTTGGTGGGACAGACCATGAAACAGGCGCCGCAGCGGATGCATTCGTTATTGTCGATCCAGATCGCGCCGACCTCGTCCCATTGCCGGGTTTCCTTCAACTCGCCGTAGGTGCCGTCCTCGCGGATTTCTACGCCCTCGACCAGCTTGATGCAGTTCTTCGGCGCGACTTCGATGCAGGCGCGGCAATAGATGCAGTTGTCGACGTCGATCTGGTATTTCAGATTGCACAGATAGCAGCGCTTGGACTCGGTTTGCGCTAGCTCCGCGCCGTAACCGGTCTCCACCTCGCGGGTCAGTTTTCCGGTGCGTTTGGCCAGCGGCGCGGTCGGCATATGTTGCTGTTCGATGAAATCGAAGGACCGCTCGCGCAGGGGCCCGTCCACGGGCTCGATGCGCACCACCTGGCGGCGACGCTGACGCCCCACCAACCACGTGTCGATGCCGTTCGCGACATGCCGGCCGTTGCCGATGGCCTCGATGATGGTGGTCGGGCCGCTGACGAAATCGCCGGCGGCGAAGATGCCTTTTACCGATGTGTTGCCGCCCTCGCCGGCCTTGACGCTGCCCCAGCGATCCAGCTCCAGCTTGACGTCCAGATAGTCGTTGATCGTGCGCTGGCCGATGGCGATCAACAGCGTGTCGCAGGGTTCGGTGAATTCGGAACCCTCGATCGCGATGGCCTGGCGGCGGCCGTTGTCGCGCCAGCCGCCCAGCCGGTTCTGCGCGAACTCGACGCCGTGCAACGCGCCGTTCTCGTCGACCAGCAGTTCCACCGGCGTGCGCAGGCCCTTGATGCGGACGCCCTCGCGCTTGGTCTCGAATATCTCGTCCTTCGTGACCGGGATATATTCCTCCGCCGTGCGGATATGGATGGTGACCTCTTCCGCGCCCAGCCGTTTCGCGACGCGCGCGCAGTCCAGCGCGGTAAAACCGGCGCCGACCACGGCGACGCGCTTGCCGACCTTCTTCTTGTCGCCGCGATGCAGTTCCATCAGGAAATCAAGCCCGTATTCGACGCCCTCTATCGAGGTCGGGGCGTCCTTGCCCACGCCTTCCTGCAACGGCAGCGTCACCGCCGCCATGCTGCCGGTGGTAAGCAAGACAGCGTCGTAATCCTTGCGCAGGCGCGCCAGGGGCGTCTGGCCGGTGCCGTTCCCGATCTCCACGCCGGTGCGCAGCTCCACGCCCAGCCGCAGCGCGTTATGCAGTTCCACATGCAGGACATCGCGCGGCAGGCGGAATGACGGTATGCCGTAGCGCAACATCCCGCCGGCGTCGCGCTCGCGCTCGTAGATGGTGACGTCGTGGCCCAGCAGCGACAGGTCGTGCGCCGCCGCCACGCCCGCCGGCCCGGCGCCGACGATGGCGACCCGCTTGCCCGACGGGGTGTAGAGGCTTTCGGTAATGCGGTGGCCGACATGCTTCAGATCGCTGGCCGACCGCTTCAAATGGCAGATATTGACCGGTTCGCCATTGCCCGGCTGGCCATGGCGACAGACATCCTCGCAGGGGCGCGAACAGATGCGCCCCAGCACGCCGGGCAGTACATTGGCCTCGCGATTGATTTCGTAGGCCCGGCCGTAATCCTGTTCCATAATCGCCTGGATATAGGCGGGAATATTGGTCGAGGCCGGGCAGGCGGACTGGCAGGGGATGTTCTCGCGCACCCAGCCGATATCGCGCGGATCGTCGGAATACCAGACCTGGTCTTCGCCGGGGGCCGGTGCGGCGTGCGCCGCGCCGCCCTTATTCGCTTTCCGCCGTTCAGACACCAGCACCTCCGCCTTCCGGTTTCGCGATCACCAGACTAGTCTCCTTTCGCCAGCGCGGCCAGACTGTCAATATCGTCGCGCAGGGCGTGGAAATAATCGGCGACGACTTCACCGAACAGCGGATCGTCCCTGTCGCCCAGCCTGCCGTCGATTTCGGCCCAGTCCCGGTCCGAAAGAACCTGCCGGGCCGCCGGGAAAACATGCAATTCCTCGCGCGCGATATGATAGCGGTAGCGGCGGATGAAGTCGCGGGTCAGGTCGCGCACCTGATCGCGGCCCACGGGTTCTTCCGCGAGGGCGCGCTCGATCAGCTCCGCCAGTGTCCGGGTCAATTCGGCCAGGTCGCGATGTTCCTCCTCCAGATCGCCGACTTCCGCCGCGAGGACCGGGTCCCGTCTTCGCAGGACGCCGTAGATCAGGTCTTCCTTGGGATGGTGAACCGCGTCCGGGTATTCCAGGCAATATTGCAGGATGGCGCCGATCATGTCGTAATCAGCGGGTTTTCCGGCCGTAAACAACGCCAGCTGCCGATCAAGAAGATCCAGCAGCCTCGTCAAGTCGGCATGCTCCTTGTGGAGCCGGTTCAGCACTTCCGGCACGGTTCCAACCTTTTCACCCACCTACATTATGCCCTAAAGTGTAGACCACAGAGGTTTACAACGAATTGACCTGCGTCAACGCGATGCCCAAGAAAGAATAAGAGCCATGCAGGAACAATCTCACACACGCTGCGATACCGCATTCCGTAACGCCACCATAGTCGACGGGACGGGCGCGGCGGGCTTTGCCGGCGACGTCGCAGTGACCGGCGACCGCATTGTCGCGATTGGCGATCTGGGCGGGATGGCGGCGGCGCGCGAGGTGGATTGCGCCGGTCAGGTGCTGGCGCCGGGCTTCATCGACGTTCACACCCATGACGACAACGCGCTGTTGATGCGCGATGCGATGGCCCCCAAAATTACCCAGGGCGTCACCACGGTGGTGACCGGCAATTGCGGCATCAGCCTGGCGCCGATCACGCTTAAACGCCCGCCGGTGCCGCCACTGGACCTGCTGGGCGCGGCGGAGGAATTCCGCTTTTCCAGCTTCGACGCCTACATGTGCGCGCTTGAGGCCGACGGCGCGCCGGTCAACGCCGCGCCGATGGTGGGCCACACAACCCTGCGCGCCGCCGCCATGGACGGCCTGGACCGCCCCGCCAGCGACCGTGAAATCGCCGCCATGCAGGCGCTGGTGCATGAATGTATCGAGGCCGGTGCGGTGGGGCTCAGCACCGGGCTGTTCTATGGCCCGGCGCGCGAGGCGCCGAGGGAAGAAGTCGCCGCGCTGCTGGAGGCGCTGGCCGGCTCCGGCGCGGTATACACCACCCATATGCGCGACGAAGGCGATCATATCGTCGACTCCCTGAACGAATCCTTCGATACCGCGGCCCGGACCGGCGTGCCGCTGATCGTGTCGCATCATAAATGTTCGGGGCGCGAGAATTTCGGCCGCAGCCGCGAGACTCTGGCGATGTTCGACCAGGCCCGCGCGCACCAGCCGGTCGCGCTGGACGTATACCCCTACGCCGCCAGCTCCACCGTGCTGCTGGACGATTATATGAAAAAGGCCGACCGCATCATGATCGCCTGGTCGGAACCACACGGGGAAGTCTCCGGCCGTTACCTGGACGAAATCGCCGCTGAATGGGGTTGCGAGCAGGGCGAGGCGTTCCAGCGCATGAAACCCGGCGGCGCGATCTATTTCGTGATGGACGAGGAGGACGTGCGGCGGATCTTGTCGTACCCGCACAGCATGATCGGCTCCGACGGGCTGCCCCACGACCGCCATCCGCATCCGCGCCTGTGGGGCGCCTTCGCCCGGGTACTGGGCCATTACACCCGCGATGTCGGCCTGTTCCCGCTGGAGACCGCCGTGCACAAGATGACCGGCCTGTCGGCGGAAAAGTTCGGCCTGGCAAACCGCGGCGTCATCCGCGAAGGCGCCTATGCCGACCTGACCCTCTTCGACCCCGCGCGTATCATCGACCGCGCCACCTTCGAGGACCCCGCCCAGCCGGCGGCCGGCATAGAGATGGTCATGGTCAACGGCGTGGCGGTGCTGGAGGGCGGCAAAACGACAGGGGCCAGGCCGGGAAGGGCTCTGAGAAGGGCGGCGTGAACACGACCCGGCGGCATTGAGAAAGACCCAAAACCGCCGGGCCAGGTCACGTTTCCGGCAGCCCGCGCGTTATGCGGGCACAATGTTCTGGTTAAGGCGGAACAGATTGCCCGGATCGTATTTGGCCTTCACCTGGGTCAGGCGGGCATGGTTGGCGCCATAGGCCTCGGCCACGCGGCCTCCGTCATCGTCCGGCATGAAATTGATATAGACGCTGCCGGTCGCGTGTTGCGCGGTCGCATCGAACAGATCGCGCGTCCACTTAATGCAGGCAGCATCCTCCGACGCCTCGCGCCAGCGGGTATGCACATTCATGATGAAATGAGACGAACGGACCGGATAGGCGGTTGCATCCGCGGGAATCCGGCTCATCTGTCCACCGACATGGGCGATGAAGACCTCGCATTCCGGCGACGGCAGGCTCCACACCCCGTCAAGAATATCGGCGATCGCACCATCCGACAGTTCGGTGAAATCGTGGCTCTTCCAATAATTACGGGCACCCGGCGTCAGCAGCGGATCGAAGGCCCCCTGCCACCCGGTAAAGGGATGGGGCGAGACCACGTCGGCAATCGGGTTCCCGAGCGCGCGCAACTCGGCAACCGCCTTTTCCCCCTCGGCCATCTCGCCGCACCAGCATACCGCAAAAACCAGCACCTCCTTGCCATGCCATTCCTCTGGCAGGAACGGCAGCGGCGGCGCCTTGCGCATGACCACCCAGCAGGTCAGTTCATCAGGCGCCGCGTCCGCGATGCGGCGGTATTCCTTCAGCAGCGCCGGGGCATCGTCGAGCGGATGGACGATCAGCCCGGACAGCACTTCCGGGCCGAGGGGATGCGCCTGGAATTCGAACGAGGTAACGATACCGAAATTGCCGCCGCCGCCGCGCACCGCCCAGAACAGGTCGGGATTTTCCGTCTCGCTGGCGCGCAACATCGCACCGTCGGCGGTAACGATATCGACGGAAAGCAGGCAGTCTATCGTCATGCCGAATTTGCGCGTGGTCCAGCCGAACCCACCGCCAAGCGTCAGGCCGGCAATGCCGGTCGTGGTGTTGATCCCGACGGGAACGGCAAGACCATGCGCTTGGGTTTCCTTATCGACATCGCCCAAAGTAGCCCCCGGCTCAACGCGCGCGGTCTTGCCCCGCGGGTCGACCCGCACCGACGTCATCCGCGACAGGTCGATCATCAGGCCGTCGTCACAAACGGCATTGCCGGCAATGTTGTGGCCGCCGCTGCGAACCGCGACGAGAAGGTTCTTTTCACCGGCAAACTTAACCGCAAGCGCCACGTCTGCGGCGCCTGCGCAGCGCACGATCATCCCCGGGCGCTTGTCCACCATCGCATTCCAGATGGTACGCGCCTCGTCGTATCCGTCATCGCCAGCCACGCAGATCTCGCCGCGCAGCCCGCCGGACAATGCTTCCAGATCCTCGTCGGCGATCGCCACCGAATTTCCATCGAGCGTTTTCACATTCATTCCAACCATCTCAACCTCCATCACCGTGTTTGATGCGTGATTTTATCTCGGGACCCGGATGCTTGCCGGGCCAGCACAAATCCCCGGCTCGCGTCCCGTCCTGTTTTTACGATGGCCAGTGTGAGCGCATTCACCACGCTCCATCAACTACAGTAACTGTACTATTGAAAAATCCGCAGTTTTGTTATGTTATCCGGCAAACAAATAAGGGGGTAACGATGCGACAAAAAGGCGGGTACGGGCAGTTCTGTCCGGTGGCGATGGCGTCCGAGGTTCTGTGCACCCGATGGACGATGCTGATTCTGCGGGAGTTCTGCGCGGGAAGCACACGATTTAACGAATTGCGGAAGGGCGTTCCACGCATGTCGCCCACCCTGCTCGCCAAGCGTTTGAAAGAGCTTGAGAGCGCGGGGGTCATCGAGCGCGTATCGCGAAAAGGCAGCGGCGCAGCCGAGTATCATCTGACCCGGTCGGGCGAGGATCTGAAGCAGATCGTTATGGGCATCGGCATTTGGGGGCAGCGCTGGGTCGAAACGCGCGTCGCGCTGGACAATCTCGACCCGGACCTCCTGATGTGGGATATGCGCAGATTCGTCGACCCCGCGCAGCTGTCGAAAGACAAATGTACGGTCCAGTTCCAGTATTCCGACCTGCCACCGGCGAAACGCTATTACTGGCTCGTCATCGAAAACGGGCAGGCGGATATGTGCTCCATCGACCCGGGGTTCGAAGTCGATCTCTACGTCCACACCGACCTGCGCACGATGACCGCCATCTGGATGGGGGTCACGACGGTGAGCAAGGAAATCCGGGACGAACGCCTGGAATTGATCGGACCGGGCGATCTGTGCCGCTCCATGCAACAATGGCTGGGGCTCAGCCCCTTCGCAAAAGAAGAAAAGCTGGCGTCCTGACGGCGCGGCAATTCCGAATAGGAGGCCAGAACGTTCGTGCCGTGGGAGCGCTTCGCCATATTACCCATGCAAAAGTAATTGTTGCATGGGTATGTCCCGGCCGCCCCGCCTTGCCCGCCCATCGGCGCGCCGGTAACATGCGG
>DAOVHN010000494.1 GCA_030671915.1 Pseudomonadota bacterium | reverse complement strand
TACGAGGCGGCGGTAGGCGGCTGGTTCGGGGCGGCGGGGGACAGGCCGAAATTGTGAGCGAAGTCTCGTGCCCCTACGCCCCCCAATACTCCACTTCGCCCACCTGGTATCCCCATTGGGCGGCGGTTTCGGTGAGGAATTCCCACAGGGTGACGGCGAAGCCTCGAGGGACGTATAGGTCGTAGCCGCCGTCGCGGTGGTGCAGATTTACGCCGACCAGGTGGATCGCGCCGCCGGCGAAGCCGCCGTCGGGGAAGCTTTCGGGGCGCAGGTCGGTGGGCAGGCCGCGGTTCAGCAGGTCACGGGCGCGGGGGCCCTCGATGCGGATCACCGTGCGGCTGTGCGACAGGTCGAGCGAGGTTCCCTGTTCCGCGTCGATTTCCATGGCCTGTTTCGCGGTGGCCTCGTCGGAGCGGGTCAGCCACCAAACGAAAGGCTGGACTCGCAACAGCGTGCCCTTGGCGCCGGCCACCGATTGCAGCGGGCCAGGCGCGGCATCGGCGCCAACCTGTTCGGCCAGCTTTTGCCCGACTTCGTCCATGGTTTCCGGCCAGGCAGATATCTGCCACAGGCCGGCATCGCGAATCTCGCGCAGAGTTACCCCGGGGCCATCCGCGCCGACATCGCCGGCGGGGCCGGGGTGGTAATGCGCCGTCAGCGCCGATAATTGTTCAAGCATGCATCCTGCTCCCGTCCGGATCGACGAAATGGGCCTCGGTGATCTCGACTTCGGTATTGCCGCTGCGTACCGGGTCCGTATGGATCACGGTCTTGCCTTTCCAGGCCTCCACCCCGCCGCGAATCAGGCCGAGCGCGATCCAGTGGCCCAGCTCGGGGCTGTAGGCAAAGGATGTCACCCAGCCCTCGCCATGGCCGCTGAGTTTATCCGGCGCGTGCAGGAGCGCCCCGGCATAGAGGTTCCGTGAACGGTCCTTCGGCACGATGCCGACCAGTCGAGGGCGGTCGTCGGCCATCAGCCCGGGCCGCTTGCGCAGCACATTGCCGATGAAGGGCTTCTTCGTGGACGCCATGCGGTCGAGGTGGAGATCCTCCAGCGTCGTGCGGCCGTCCAGCTCCGGGCCGGCGACATGGCCCTTCTCGATGCGTAGCGCGCTCAGCGTCTCGGTCCCGTAGAGCACGCCGCCCAGCGGTTCCGACACCTTCCAGATCGCGTCGCACATCGCGGCCCCGTAGTCCGACGGCACATAGACCTCGTACGCCATCTCGCCGGAAAAACTGATCCGCGCGATGCGGCAGGGCGCGCCGCCGATATGGCCCGCGCGCACGCCCATGAAGGGGAAGGCGTCGTTGGACATGTCGATGTCGTCCACCACCGCCTCCAGCACTTCGCGCGCCTTCGGCCCGGCAACCGCCAGCCCGGCCCATTGTTCGGAGACGGTTGTGACGCGCACGCGCAATTCAGGCCAGCGGGTTTCCAGCAGTTCCTCGAGGAAGCCCATCACCTTGACGGCATTGACCGTGGTGGTGGTCATGAAGAAATCGGTATCGGAAAGCCGCCAGGTGGTGCCGTCATCCATGACGATGCCGTCGTCGCGCAGCATGATGCCATAGCGCGCCTTGCCGATGGGCAGCTTGCCGAAGCCGTTGATATAGACGCGGTTCAGGAGCTCCGCCGCGTCCGGGCCCTGTACGGCGATCTTGCCCAGGCTGGTGACGTCGCACAGGCCCACGGTCTCGCGCACCTTCGCGGTTTCCCGTTTACTAGCCGCCAACAGGTCCTCGCCGGCGGCGGGGAAATAATGCGGGCGCTTCCACAGGCCGGCGTCCATCATCACCGAGCCATGCTCCATGCTCCAGTCATGCATCGGGGTGCGGCGGGTGGGCCGGAAATGCTCGTCGCAGCCGCGCCCGGCCAGCGCGCCCAGCGACACCGGCGTATAGGGCGGGCGGAACATTGTCGTGCCCGTGTCGGCGATCGTCTTGCCCGTGGCGGCGGCCATCAGGGCCAGGCCGATGACATTGCCTACCTTGCCCTGGTCGGACGCCATGCCCAGCGTGGTGTAACGCTTCAGATGCTCGACCGAGACATAGCCCTCGCGATGGGCGAGACGCACGTCGTCGGCCTTCACATCATGCTGGGGGTCGACGAAGCTTTTCAGCTTGCGGCCCTCGACGCGAACCTCCCACAGCGGATGGATCGGGTTCGCCCAGCCGCCGGGCGCCGGGGCTTTCTCGTCCGGCGCCGACTTGCCGAGGTCGCGCGCGGCGCCCGCGCCCGCGGCCCGGCCCGATTGCGCGCAATCCTCCGTACGCCAGACACCCGCGGCGGAACCCGCCACGCGGATCGGCTCGGCGCATTCGCCGGGCAGGAAGGTCGCGAGGGTTTCGTCATAAACCGCCCGCGCGCCGCGATGCGACAACAGGTTCACCACCGGCGTCCAGCCGCCCGACACGGCGGCCAGATCGCAGTCCAGCCATTCGCCGGCGCGGATCGTTGTGCCGGACCTGCGACCGATCTGCAGCTTGCCGATAGTCCCGCGCGCGGCCGCCTCGACGGGAACGCAACTCGTCATGATCTCGATGCCGGCGGCCCTGGCCTTGGCGGCGAAATCGTCAGAGGCGCGCTCGCGCACATCCAGTATCGTCGCCACATTGACCCCTGCGGCGGCCATATCCAGCGCCGAGCGGTAGCCGCTGTCGTTGTTGGTGGCGACGACAGCGCGCCGGCCGGCGGCGACACCGAAGCGGTTCGCGTAAATGCGCGCGGCGTTGGCCAGCATGACGCCGGGCTTGTCGTTGTTGCCGAAGGCGACGGAGCGCTC
>DAOVHN010000589.1 GCA_030671915.1 Pseudomonadota bacterium | reverse complement strand
GTGAAGAGCGGCAACCAGGCGCGACCCGCGCCTGACGGGCGGCAAATGGAACCCGGTCAAATGGGTCATTAACAACGGTCCTTGGTATGAGTCGCGAGGAACGGCAGCGGGCATGGCGGCGCGGCTGGTGGGCCGAGACGCTTTGCACGATTGCCCTGAGGCTACACGGTTACCGGATCATGGACCGGCGCCTGCGAACGCCGGTCGGCGAGATCGATATCCTCGCACGGCGTGGCCAGACCCTTGCGGTTATCGAGGTCAAGGCGCGCGAGGATTTTGCAAGCGCCGCCGAGTCGGTGACCGACCGCCAGAAGCAGAGGCTGATTCGCGCGGCGGGCTGGGTCGTTTCGGGCCGGCCGGCGCTTGCCGCGCTAAATCTGCGCTTCGATGTAATGCTGGTCGCGCCACGACGTCTGCCCCGGCATGTGGTTGACGCTTGGCGAGCGGACGCGCAGTGGCTAAGGTCGCGGGGTGAGATATCCTGGTAACGAAACATGCACGAGTCTGGAAAATGCCCAATCGGAAAACTGCCCCGAACACATTTTTTGCCCTGGTCATCGCCTTGTCCTTGTCCCCCCTTCTTGGCGGCTGCGGACCGCTGGTTTTAGGCGGCGCGGCGGTCGGGGCGGCCGTGGTGGCGCAGGACCGCCCCATAAAGGAAGCTTTTTCCGATACGGCTATCCAGGCCAGCATCGACAGGAAGCTGTTTGAGTTCAGCGTCGACATTTTCCAGAAGGTCGATATTTCCGTGGTCGAAGGAAAGGTGCTGCTTACCGGCCTGGTCCCGGAACCACAGAACCGGCTGGACGCGGCGCGTCTCGCCTGGCAGGCCGACGGCGTCAGGGAAGTGATCAACGAAATCGAGATCAAGGACAAGAGCACGCTGAGCGACGCGGCCCGAGATACATGGATTACCACCAAACTGCGCAGCAAGATTACCTTTGACGAACAGATCAGGGGAATCAACTACACGATCGATACGGTGAACCAGAGGATCTATCTGATTGGCATAGCACAAAGCCAGGAAGAACTTGACCGGGTGACTTCCTATGCGCGCGACATCGACTATGTGCGCGGCGTAATTCCCTATGTCCGGGTCAAAAAGCCGGAACCCGCTGCCGAAGGCAGCGACGGCTGAAGCGTGGCCGGGAAAGGGAAAATACAGGCATTGCTGCGCCGGGTCGGCGAGACCCCGGATCAGGAGATCGACATTGCCGGCACGGCACTTCTGCTTGCGTCGCTTGACCGGCCCGGCGTATCGCTTAGCCGGTACCAGGACCACCTGAACCTGGTAGCCGACGACCTCGAAAAGGCCGCCACGGGACTGAATTCGCTGGACGAAAGGGTTGCGGCGCTCAACGGCGCAATATTTACCGCTTACGGCTATGAAGGGGACCGGCGCACTTATGACGACCTCCAGAACGCCAACCTGATCAGGGTCATCGACCGCCGGCGGGGCCTGCCCGTGGCGCTTGGCATCCTGATGATCCGCGCGGCGCGGGCGCAAGGCTGGGACATAGCGGGCCTGCGCTTTCCGGGGCACTTCCTCTTGCGCATGGACCATCGCGGCCAGCGCGCTATCCTCGATCCGTTTGAAAAGGGTAAGCCGAAGGCGGCGGCCGACCTTCGCGCCTTGCTGCGTACACAGGGCGACGAAGCGGCCGAACTTCATCCCGAACATTACGAAGCCGCCAGCGACCGCGAAGTCCTGGTACGGCTGCAAAACAATATTAAGTTGCGCCAGACACAGCGCGGCGACAATCTTGCGGCCGCCACGACGCTGGAGACGATGCTGTGGATCGCTCCCCAGGACAAGCATTTGTGGCGCGAAAAGGCGCTGTTGGCGGCTCAGCTTGGGCGGATTGACGGGGCGGTTACCGCGCTGGAGGAATACATCTCGCGCGAAACGCTGGACGGACCGAGGCACGACGCGGCGTTGCTGTTGCAGAAACTTCGTGGACAGGAAGCCTGAACAGGGTTAAATCCGCAACCGGCCCGCAACTTTTCTCCTGGGGGAGACCATGAGCCTCGCTGTCGCCATTCAGATGGATGCCATCGAATCGATCGATATCGACGCGGACAGCAGTTTCGTGCTGGCGATGGAGGCGCAGCGCCGCGGCCACGCGCTTTATTATTATCTGCCCCATGCGCTGACGTTCGAGGACAGCCGCCTTTACGCACGCGCGCAACCGCTTCAGGTCCGGCGCGAGAAGGGCAATCATTTCACCCTCGGCGGGGCCGAAAGGCTCGACCTGGCGACCATGGATGTCGAGTTGATGCGCCAGGAC
>DAOVHN010000396.1 GCA_030671915.1 Pseudomonadota bacterium | reverse complement strand
AGTTCGGCCATGCGCTTTCCGGCATCCAGCGGCCCGAGGCGCGCCTTCAGGAAGTCCCGTTGCCAGTCGCCGTCCGCCTTCCCGAAGGCCGGGCTGGTGGCATAGAGGACGAGGCTCTCCACGCGTTCGGGAAAACGCACCGCGAATTCCAGCGCCACCATGCCGCCGATGGAATGCCCCACCAGATGGGCGCGCTCGATGCCCAGCCTGCCGAGCAAATCCTTCAACGCCCCCGCCAGCGCCGGGAAATTCATCTCGGGCAGGGTAGGGGAGCCGCCATAGCCCGGCATGTCCCAGGCGACGGCGCGCCAGTGCCCCGCCAGCGCCTCCAGTTCCGGCAGCCAGCTTGTCCCATCACCGCCGATGCCGTGCAGGAAGATGGCGGACGGGCCTTGTCCGCGCTCGATATGGTGCGGCGCCTGGCTCACGCCAGCTCCCCCTGCAAGACCCCGTCGCGCACCACGGCCTCGCCGTCCAGCGCCACCGTGCAGCCGCGCATCGGCAGGTCGAAATGGCCCAGCGTGTGGCGCCCGGCAGTCTCGTTGGCACCGGTGGAATAGAGGAAATTGCCGGCGACCGCGCGCAGCTCCGTGCCGTTGGTATCGCGCTTGTCGTACATCTCCAACGCCTCCCAGCGCGCCACCGGGTTCATGCCCCATCCCACATGCGACACCCCATAGGCCTCGCGGTCGCCCCAGGCGGCGAAATAGTCGCGCATCAGCACGGCGTCCGGCCCGCCGCCCTCGACGGCGGTCACATAGTCGTTTTCGATAGCCAGCGTCACTGGCGTTTCCAGATAGCGCTTGAAGGTCAGGTTTACGTCGCCCGGCGCCAACAGCAGCCGTCCGTTCACCGCGCCCGCCTTCGGGAAGCAAAGCACGATGCCGCCCGGCCAATGGGCCACCGATCCCGGCTTCGTGCACCAGCCCCAGACACCGGCTGTCATCGCGCCTTCGATATCGATTGTCAGGTCCGTGCCGGCCGCCGATGTCACGCGCATCTCTCTGGCCGCCTTCAGCATGCGATAGCCCGTCTTGACCTTCGGCTCCAGCGCCGGGTCCGGGGCGAGGCGTTCCAGTGCCTCCGGATGTTCGTTGCTGACCATCAGCAGCCGCGCGCCGCCGTTCAGTATGGCGGGAAGTTCCGGCGCATGCAGCATGCCCTCGACTGTCAGGTCCACGACCATTGTGGAGGCCGCACAGGCGGCGATGACGGGCTCCAGTCCCTGCAGTGCATCAGACGCCCCGGTCGAGCGCACGGCCACCGGCGCGCGCTGTGGCGGGGTGGGGACCGTGACATGAAATGCCCGCGCGCCCAGCCGGTGCAGGGCCAGTTCGGCCAGGTGCACATTCACGGCCCGCGACTGGGTCTCCGACAGGATCGCAACGCTATCGCCCGCGCGCAATTCGCACAGTTCGAACACCTGCGCGAAGACGTCGATCCACTTCCCCTCTATCCGATCGGCCAGCACTGCCGCCTCCCTTGTCTTTCGTTGGCGGACAGAATGCCGGGAAGAGGGACGGTTGGGAAGCCTTCAGTGAGACCGCGCGGTGTTCGGGGCAGACTCTTAGGCGGTAGCCGCTCTCTTCCCGAAGCAGGCGAGGGCCCGGCAACTGGCGACGGCGATTGCTGTCCAGAATACCAGCCGCAGGGTCATGGCGCCCACCGTCCGCGTTTCGAATGCCCCGCCGGCCAGAACATGCAGGCCGAAGGCGGCGAAGACCAGCAGGGTCAGGATGGCGATCGCCGCGGCGAGGCGCGCCGCCCAACGTTCCCAGCGCCACAGGCCGACCGCGGCGGCGACATAGGCGAAGCCCGCCAGGAAGTTGAACCAGACGACGAACGGGACATAATCCCCGGCGACTATGCGCGGCCCCACAAGGAACAGCACCCCGCCGCCGGACTTCAGTGTCAAAAGACCGAAAGCAAGGGCGATGATAGCAACCGGTTTCGCCCAGCGGGGCGCGGAAATTGTCTGGTTCATTGGCATAGCTCCATCCTGCATGAAAAAGGGCTCATACACAAAGCTGGGTACCCTGGGCCGGGCCGGGAAGCGGCGCGATGTCGCAGGATGGAGCCTGCATGATCTACCGCCCGACCTCCCTTCTAAACCGACGGTCGCGTTTCAGGTGCCATTCGCGGCTCATGGCCTCGCCGCGGTTCCGGTAGCGCTCGGCATAGAGCAGCACCCACTGGCGGCCCCGGGTCGAGCGCGCGCCCTTGCCGGCGTTGTGGGTGGTCAGGCGGGCGTCCAGGTCCGTGGTCCAGCCGACATAGGTGCGGTACCCGGTTTCGGCGTCTCCGCTGCCCAGCACATAAACGAAACATGCCATAACGTCAGCGCGGCCGCCGCCGCGCCCCTGCCTCACCCGATCTTCAAATCCTGGAAGAAATCCTCACCCTTGTCGTCGGTGACGATGAAGGCGGGGAAGTTTTCCACCTCGATGCGCCAGATTGCCTCCATGCCGAGTTCCTCGTACTCGACGCACTCCACCTTTTTGATGCAGTCCTGGGCGAGGCGCGCGGCCGGGCCGCCGATGGAGCCGAGATAGAAGCCGCCATGTTTCTTGCAGGCTTCGCGCACCTGCGCCGAACGGTTGCCCTTGGCCAGCATCACCATTGAGCCGCCGGCCGCCTGGAACTGATCCACGAACGAGTCCATGCGCCCCGCCGTGGTCGGCCCGAACGCGCCCGAGGCATAGCCCTTCGGCGTCTTGGCCGGGCCTGCGTAATAGACCGGATGGTTCCTGAAATAGTCGGGCAGGGGCTCGCCGGCCTCCAACCGCGCGCGCAGCTTGGCATGCGCCAGGTCGCGGGCGACGATCAGCGGGCCGCTCAGCGACAGGCGGGTGCGGATCGGATGCTTGGTCAGCTCGGCCAGGATTTCCTTCATCGGCCGGTTCAGGTCGATCTCCACCACATGGTCGGACAGGCTGGCCTCGTCGATTTCCGGCATATATTTCGCCGGATTGGTCTCCAACTGCTCCAGGAAGATGCCCTCCTTCGTGATCTTGCCCAGCGCCTGGCGGTCGGCCGAGCAGGAAACGCCGATGCCGATGGGGAGGCTGGCCCCGTGGCGCGGCAGGCGGATTACCCGCACGTCGTGGCAGAAATACTTGCCGCCGAACTGCGCGCCGATGCCCATATTGCGGGTCATCTCATGCACCTTGGCCTCCATGTCGAGGTCGCGGAAGGCGTGCCCGCTCTCCGAGCCCTGCGTCGGCAGTGCATCGAGATAGTGCGTTGAGGCCAGCTTAACGGTCTTCAAATTCAGCTCCGCGCTGGTGCCGCCGATCACCACCGCCAAGTGATAGGGCGGGCAGGCCGCCGTGCCGAGCGTGCGGATCTTCTCGTCCAGGAAGGCCAGCATGCGGTCTTCGGTCAGCAGCGACGGCGTCGCCTGATACAGGAACGTCCTGTTGGCCGAGCCGCCGCCCTTGGCGATGAACAGGAACTTGTATTCGCCGTCTCCTTCCGAATAGATCTCGATCTGAGCCGGCAGATT
>DAOVHN010000538.1 GCA_030671915.1 Pseudomonadota bacterium | reverse complement strand
GGCGGGTCATAAGGAAATCCGGGCCGGTCTCGGCCCTCACGCGCCGCGGTCACTTCAAATAAGAAGCGTAGGCTTTGGCGCTGAAAAGGATGTGTTTTATCCACCAGGTTCTAAGATAATTCTGAACCCGCTCCCGTATTGTATCCGAACCGCCGCCGTTCCGGTAAGTTTCCAACTGCTCATCGAACCACTTCGCAAAGGTTTCATGCTCGACCTTCTGCTTGTCGAGATCGGGATAGCCGATCTTTTCGAGTAGCGCTTCCTCGTCGCGGAAATGGATGTCGACATATTCCTGCAGCTTCTCCAGGACTTCCCGCACGTCGATTTCATCCTCGCCACACAGCTGGTTGATAAGCGCGATCAATCCCTTGTGCTGGTCATCCATCTTCGTGTCGCCAACACTAAAGTTGGCCTTCCATTCCATCGTCGCCAAATTCGTCATGTTCGCTGAGACCCCTTATGTGCACCACCCGAGCCGGCAATGATCGAATAGACCTTACCAGATGGGGGTTAAAGAACTGTATGCGGGAGGGGCGCCTGTCAATCCAGCCAGCTTGAGTAGTCCTTGTCGGACACCATGATGTGGTTGATCAGCCAGCTTTTCAGATAGGCGCGGATGCTCTCGCGCAGCATCGAGGAAACCTCCGGCTCGCGAAAGGCGCGGCGGGAAACCGTCAGCCATTCCTCGAACGCCGCATGCTGCCGTTTGTGGGCAGCGAGATCGGGATAACCTGCATTTTCCAACATGCCTTCCTCGTCGCGAAAATGCTCGTCGACATAGATTTCCAGCTTTTCCAGGACTTCGCCCATGCGCGACTGGTCCTCCAGCATGTCGATGAGTTCGATCAGCCCCCGGTGCTGTTCGTCCAGATGGTCGTCACCGACGCTGAATTCCGGTCTCCAGATGAAATCGCCCATGCACTGCTTCCTTAACGCCGCCGCCTCACTATCCCGCTATCGTCGCATCAAACCCGATGCGGCGCAAATTCTTGCGCGGCCGGCGAATTCAGCTCTTGAGCCAGCCGATAAAGGGGCCAGCGAAGGTTGCGCCCAGCAGAAGCAGGAAGAAAATGATAATGATGCCCAACGCCATCGGCAGATATTTTACAATCAGCGGCTTTTCGGGTTTGCTCGATATCGATCCGCCTTCCCGGAAACTGATCCCCAGTTTTTGCGCCTCGAGCGCAGTGTCGTCCAGACCCAGTTCCGCCGCGCCGGCCCCCTCGCGGAAGCTGATGCCGAGATCCTTGACCGCCTGGGCCGTTTCCGGGTCCATGCCGGCGCCCGTGGGATCGCCTTCGCGGAAACTGATGCCGAGCTTCCTGGCGGCCTCGGCCAAGTTCTCGGGTGTTTCGCCGTTGTGAATTTCGCCCGAATACCCGGCATCCCCCGCCTCGTCCGCGGGATCGAGAAGCGTCCGTTTATGCGGGCGGGGCGCATCCGCCTCGTCGCCGCCAGCCTCGTATTCCATGGCGCCGCCCTCTTCGGGGCCGTCGGGCAAGGGGGAATAATCGGCTTCGTCTTCTTCGATTTCAGCCTCGTCAAGAGGCGGCAACTCCTGTTCCCGGTCGATCGGGGGAAGCCCGTCCCCCTCTTCGTCCCGCGTATCGGCGATGCCGTCTTGCGGATCGGTTTCACCAATTTCCATCGCCGCTTGGACGCCGGGGGACGGGTCGCCGGGGGCCTCCTCGATGTCCGGTTCCGGCGCGGCGGCGGTATCGCGTCCGCTGGGCGGCGGTTCACCGTCGTCCTGGAATTCGGCTTCATCCGGCACCGGGGGGGCTTCCGGCTCATCCGGGGCAAGCGCCGGTTGGCCTGCTTCGTCGCGCGGTGTCCCGTCCGCGCCATTCATCGCGTCCTGATCGGCGGGCTGTTCGCGTTCAAGCAGGGTCGTATCGGCGGCAGGTTGCGGGGTTTCGGCGGGCAGGAACAGCGGCGGGGCGGGCTGCGGGTCTCGCGGCGCGGTGGCAAACAGGGGCTCAACCGGCGTCACGGGTCGCGGCACCTCGATTTCGGGCAACGGCTCATAAACCAGGGGCGGCGGCATCTGTTCCGTCGTCATGGCTGGGTGCGGCTGGTCGTTTTTTGATTGGGCCGGCGCGGCCTCCGCTTCCGCCGCCGGCCCCATGTCATTCGAGGGCGGCGCCGCGTCTGGCGGGATTGACGGCGGGGCCTCCGGCGCAGAGGCCAACGGCCTGGACTCGGGCTGCGCCGGCGCGGTGGCGGCCGGCTTCTTGCCGAAGACGCCGGCGAACACAGCGGCGCGCTCCGCCGGCGTCGACGGCGGCGTCCTGAGAATGGGCGGCGGCGCGGGCGCGGCGGCCGGCGCGAAAACCGGTTCGGGGGCGGGTTGCACCACCGCCACGGCCGGCGGCGGCGCTTCCATCGGCACGGCTGTTTCTTCCACCACCGGTGAAGGGGGTAATTCCGGCTCGACGGCAGGAGCCGGCGTCGGCGTTTCCGGTTCAAAGATGGGCACCGGCGCAGGCGCGGCTTCGGCTGCCAGTGGCATGGCGTCCATCGGCGCGGGCTCGATCTCCGGCGCCGTCAATGGCTGGGTAGC
>DAOVHN010000388.1 GCA_030671915.1 Pseudomonadota bacterium | reverse complement strand
CTCGGTGCGTCGGGCGCGCTTGACGATGCGCAAGCATCGCCCGCGCACGCCCTCCTGCCGAGGAAACGGGAAACACGATCCCATGGGCGCTATCCGTTGGATGGAGACCACTGGGGTCTTCCGGTGGGCCGGCCGGGCAATGCCGGACCGGCGGCCGATATGCGATTCGACTATGGTCTCCGAGTCGGCCTGCGTCACTTGCGCATTCTCCCTCAAAAGCCAATATGTACGGGCATCCTGCCGCGCCTTATTGTGGCGCAACCGACGTTTTTGCGCAAGAGGTCTGGAGTCCGTGGCCATGACGGTTGCGGCTGCGGTGCAATCCCTGCACAATCGGCCCCATTGATTGAATATCGCCGCTACCGCCCAGGAGTCTTCCCATGTCCGACCAACCGCCCGTCTGCGATTTCGACTGGCCCGCCCCGGATTTTCAACTGCCCGGCATCGACGGGAATGACTACCGCCTCACCGACATCAAGGGGCCGACCGGCACGCTGGTGATGTTTATCTGCAATCACTGTCCCTATGTGAAGGCGGTGGCGGACCGCATTGCGCGGGACTGCGCCGAGCTCGCGCCCCATGGCGTCTCGGCCATCGCGGTGATGTCGAACGATGTCGCCACCTATCCGGCCGACGCGCCCGACAGGATGAAGCTGTTTGCCGGGCAATACGGCTTCACCTTCCCCTACGTCTATGACGAGACACAGGAGGTCGCGCGCGCCTGGGGCGCGGTCTGCACCCCCGATTTCTTCGGATTCAATGCCGATCTGAAACTGCAATATCGCGGCCGGCTGGACGAATCGCGCAAGGATACGGCCCCGCCCGACGTTCGCCGTGACCTGTTTGAGGCCATGCTCCAGATCGCCCGCACCGGCGCGGGACCCCGCGACCAGGTGCCCAGCATCGGCTGTTCGATCAAATGGAAGGAGACGGTGTGACGCCGCCGCCGTTTTCCCCTTTGCCACGGGGCTTTCGCACCGCTATGTTAGCCGCCGTTTATGGCATTGGAGAATGGCGTTGAGCGATATCATTCGCGAGGTCGACGAAGAACTTCGTCGTGAGAACTGGGAAATCCTCTGGAAGAAGTACGGCAAGTACGCCATCGCCGCGGCCGTGTCCCTGGTGCTGGGCACGGCGGCCGTGGTGGGTTGGCGCGAATTCGACCGCAGCCAGCGCATGGCGGCCGGCGACGCGTTCGGCGCGTTGATCGCAGAGGTCGAGAACACGAAAGAACCGGCCCAGGCCGCCGACATGCTGGCCGCCTACATCCAGGACGCGCCGGACGGTTACGCCACCCTGGCCCGCCTGCGCGAAGCCAAGCTGCGCGCCGATGCCGGCGAGCGCGAGGCGGCGATCATGCTTTACGACACGCTGGCCACCGACAGCGGCGTCGAGCCCCTGTTCCGCGACCTGGCAGCGCTTTACTCGGTGCGCATGCAGGTGGACGGCGGCGATCCGGCCACCCTCAACACCCGCCTGTCGCCCCTGGCCGCCGACGGCCAACCCTGGCGCTACACGGCGCGCGAGTTGCAGGCGGTCATCGCCCTGAACAGTGGCGATAGCGCTGGCGCGCGCGAGATTTTTACGCGCCTGGCCGACGATATGGATACCCCCGACAGCCTGCGCACGCGCGCCACGGAAATGCTGCGCGCCATGGGCCCCTCCTGACGGAAATGCCGCGCATATGACCTTCCTTCGCCATATCGGACCGACGGCGGGCCTGACGGCCTCTTTGTTGTTTTTCAGTGGCTGCGGCTGGTTCGGCGAGACCGAGGCCCCGCCGCTGCCCGGCGAGCGTATTTCCGTTCTGGTCTATGAAAGCGATCTGCAGCCCGACCCGCTGCTCGCCGGACAGCCGGTATCGCTCGGTAAGGCGGTCAGCAACGCCGCCTGGTCACAGGCTGGCGGCGGACCGCTGCATGCGGTCGGTCATGCCGCTGGCCCGTCGGCGATCGGCCGCGCGGCCTGGGACGTCGATATCGGCTCCAGCGGCGGCAGCCGCCGGCCGCTGCTCAGCGGGCCGATTATCGCCGGCGGCCGCGTTTTCACCATGGATTCCAAGTTCCGCGTTTCCGCCTACGGCGAAGCCAAGGGCAAGCGCTTGTGGCGGGTCGAGCGCGAACCGTCCAAGCGCGACTGGGAGGCGTTCGGCGGCGGCCTGGCCTTTGCAGGCGGCAAGCTCTTTGTCAGCACCGGTTACGGGCGGCTGGCCGCGTTAAATCCCGAGGACGGCGCGGTGATCTGGGAACATGATCTGCCGGGCCCCGTGCGCGCCGCTCCCCTGGTCATGGACGGCATGGTCTTTGCGGTCACCGTGGACAATCAGCTCTTCGCCCTCGACGCCGAAAGCGGCGAGCGCAAATGGCGCCATGCCGGTTTCGCGGAGACAGCGATGCTGCTGGGCGCGGCCGCGCCGGCGGGAATCGACGGGGCCGTGATCGTGCCCTATTCCTCGGGCGAGATATTCGCCCTGCGCAGCTCGGACGGACGTCCGATCTGGTCGGACAATCTCGCCGCCGTACGACGGGTCGACGCGGCCTCGTCGCTGGCCGACATTCGCGCCCTGCCAGTGACCGACGGCGCCCTGGTCTACGCCATCAGCCATTCCGGCCGCACCGTCGCGATCGACATGCGCACCGGGGCGCGGGCGTGGGAACGCAATGTCGGTGGCGTGCAAACACCCTGGATCGCCGGCGGCTGGCTGTTCATGGTCAGCAACGAATCCCAGGTCATCGCGCTCAGCCGGCGCGAGGGCAAGGTGCGCTGGATCGCCCAGCTTGAGCGCTTCGAGGACCCCGAAGACAAGGAAGATCAGATCCATTGGTACGGCCCGGCGGTGATAGACGGAACCGTCCTGGTCTTCGGCAGCCATGGCAAGGGCGTCGCCCTGGACCCGGCCGACGGCTCGGTGAAGGAGACATTCCGGTCGCCCGACGACGTGATGGCCATTGCGGTTGCCGGCGGGACGCTCTATCTGCAGACAGAGGACGCGGACCTCTACGCCTACCGGTAATTTATTATCCGCTTGCGCGGAACCGGCTCCGGCCCGCTCCCCCACCCGGCCGCCCACAGTGTACGATACCGATGGGCGGCCGGGTGGGGGAGCGGGCCGGAGCCGGACTAATGGACAAGAACAAATGAGTTTCAGCGTAGCCATCATCGGCCGGCCCAATGTGGGCAAGTCCACCCTGTTCAACCGGTTGGTGGGCAAAAGGCTTGCGCTGGTCGACGATACGCCGGGCGTTACCCGCGACTGGCGCGAAGGCGAGGGGCGCATCGCCAGCCTGCGCTTTCGCGTGCTCGATACCGCCGGGCTGGAGGACGCGCCGGAAGGCTCGCTGGCCGGGCGCATGCGCCGCCAGACCCAACAGGCGCTGCGCGCCGCCGACGTGGCGCTGTTCCTGATCGACGCGCGCGCCGGCGTCACCCCGATGGACGAGCATTTCGCCGATCTGTTGCGCAAGGAATCCACCCCCGTCATCCTGGTCGCCAACAAGTGCGAGGGCAAGGCGGGCGAGCCCGGGCTTATGGAGTCATTCGCGCTGG
>DAOVHN010000400.1 GCA_030671915.1 Pseudomonadota bacterium | reverse complement strand
TGTCATCTATGTGTTCGACCGGGGCCGGATCGTCGAGGTAGGCTCGCATGAGGTTCTGTCCGCGGGCGGCGGGCTCTATGCCCGCCTGAGCCAGATGCAATTCAACGACGAGGCCCCCGAAAAAATCGTTGCCGGCCCCGCCGAGTAACCTGGATGTTGAAAAAAATCCTGCAAAGCAACCTGACCATGGCGGTGGTTTGCTTCATCGGCGCCCTGTACATCAGGCTTGTGCGCTGGACCGGCCGCTGGCGGATCGAGGGCGAGGAAGTCCCGGAATCTTTCCGCAAGGCCGGCAAGCCCTTCATCCTGTCCTTCTGGCACGGACGGCTTTTGATGATGCCCTATTGCTGGCGGCGGACGGATCTGACCAACATGCTGATCTCGGGACACCGGGACGGCAGGCTGATCTCGCAGACGGTCAAGCATTTCAATATCGAATCGGTGGTGGGATCGACGAGCAAGGGCGGCGCCCAGGCGACGCGGCGGCTGATCAAGCTGATGCGCGATGGTGGCATCGTCGGCATTACGCCTGACGGGCCGCGCGGGCCGCGCATGCGGGTCAGCGAGGGCACCATCGCGCTGGCGCGCCTGTCGGGCGCGCCGATCCTGCCCACGACCTATTCGGCGACGCGCCGCCGCATCCTGGGCAGCTGGGACCGCTTTGTCCTCGTCCTGCCCTTTTCGCGCGGCGTATTCCTTTGGGGCGACCCGATCGAGGTGCCCCGCGACGCCGACGCTGCGATGCTGGAGGCCAAGCGCATTGAGGTCGAGGACGTCATGAACGCGCTGGCGGACCGCGCCGATGCGATGATGGGCCAGCCCCGGGTGGAGCCCGCCCCGCCGCTGGCGACGGCCGACCCGTCGCGAACTTAGCGGCATGAGCAGCTTAGCCCTTTATCGTGGCCTGACCACTGTCGCCGAACCGCTGGTGCGCTTCTATCTGGGCCTGCGCGCGCGGCGCGGCAAGGAAGACCCCGCGCGCATGGCCGAACGCCGTGGCATCGCCTCGGCGCCGCGCCCCGAAGGCCCGTTGATCTGGCTGCATGCGGCCAGCGTCGGCGAGGCGCAGTCGGCGCTAGCTCTGATCGGCAGGCTGCTGGCGATGCGCGCTGACGTGAATCTGCTGGTGACCAGCGGCACCGTGACCTCGGCCGGCATGCTGGACAAAAGACTCCCCGAACGCGCTATCCATCAATATGTACCCGCCGATCTGCGCCGCTGGGTGGGGCGGTTCCTCTCCCACTGGCGGCCCGACATGGCCCTGTTCGTGGAATCGGAACTCTGGCCCAATCTGGTGCTGGAGACGGCGGCGCGGGGCTGTCCGCTGGTTCTGGTCAACGGCCGGCTGTCGGCGCGGTCCTTCAAGCGCTGGCGCAAGATCCCCGGTATTGCGAGTCCCTTGATGCGGAGCTTCGCGCTCTGCCTCGGCCAGACGGACAGGGACCGCGAACATTTCGCCGCCCTCGGCGCGCCGCGATGCGAATATCTCGGCAACCTTAAATATTCCGCCGAGCCGCTGCCGGTCGACGAGGCGGCGTTGGCGGCGGTTCGCGAGGCTGTCGGCGGGCGGCCCTTCTGGCTAGCCGCCAGCACCCATCCGGGCGAAGAGGAATTGGCCGCCGCCGTGCATATGGCCTTGAAGGACTCGCATCCCGGCCTGCTGACGATCATCGTGCCGCGCCACCCGAACCGGGGCGACGAGATCGAGGCGATGCTGGACGGACGCTTTGTCGTCCGCCGACGCAGCAAGGAAGAGCCGCCGAACGCGGACTGCGAGGTATATCTCGCCGATACGCTTGGCGAGTTGGGCCTGTTCTACCGGCTGGCGGAAATCGCCTTCATCGGCGGCAGCACCGGAAGCCTGGGCGGCCACAACCCGCTTGAAGCGGCGCAACTGGATTGCGCGGTGATCCACGGACCGGACATGAGCAATTTCCGGGTCGTCGCCGCCGATCTCGCCGCCGCCGAGGCCGCCCTGTCCTTCGAGAACGAGGCGGGGCTGATCAAGGCCGTGGCGCGGCTGCTGGAAGGTCATGACGAACGCAAGCGCCTGGCAAGGGCCGCGCGCAAGGTCTCGATCGAGAATGCGGACGCGCTGGATCGTATCGCCGGCGCGCTGGCGCCCTTCGTCGAAGCGCTGCCGGGGAGCGGGTAGATGCGCGCACCCGCTTTCTGGTCCGGCCCTTCGGCCCTGTCCGCCCTGTTGATGCCGCTGGGCGCCGTCTATGCGGCGGCGGGAAAGCTGCGCCGCATGGCGGTGAGCCCGAAAAAGCCGCCCGTGCCGGTGATCTGCATCGGTAATCTGGTGGCCGGCGGGGCTGGAAAGACGCCGGTGGCGCAGGCGATCGCCCGTCATATGATCGCCCAGGGCGTCGAGGTCCATTTCCTCAGCCGCGGCTATGGCGGCAAGCTGAAGGGCCCGGTGCGGGTCGTGCCCGGCATCCATAATGCCGCCGATGTGGGCGACGAGCCGCTGCTGCTGGCGGAAACGGCGACCTGCTGGGTGGCCGCCGACCGGGTCGCCGGCGCCCAAGCCGCCGCGGCCGGGGGTGCGCAGGTCATCGTCATGGATGACGGCCACCAGAATCCGAGCTTGGCCAAATCCGCCTCCATCGTCGTCGTCGATGGCGAGACCGGCTTCGGCAACGGCCGCGTCATCCCGGCGGGGCCACTGCGCGAACCGGCCGCCGAGGGGCTGGCGCGCGCGGATGCGGTAGTGGTTTTGGGTGAGGACAAGGCAGGCGTGGCGGGGGCCGTGCCGCAAGGCATGCCGCTGCTGCACGGACATCTGGCGCCGACGGAAGAATCGCGTGCGCTGGATGGCGAAACGGTTTTGGCCTTCGCCGGGATCGGCCGGCCGGAGAAGTTCTTCGACACTGTCCGCGCGCTGGGCTGCAAGCTGGTCGAGCAGAGAGGCTTTCCCGACCACCATCCCTACAGCTACGGGCAAGCCAGGGAGATAATCGACGCGGCCTGGGCACAGGGCGCCTTGCCGGTGACTACCGCAAAGGACGCGGTGCGGCTGCCGCCCGACCTCAGGGCCCCGGTCATGGTGGTGGAGGTGGAAGTCGTGTGGCGGGAGCCGGCGTTGCTGGACGAAATCCTGCTGAAGGCACTGCGCCATGGCTGACCGCACGCCGCTGCAACGCAAGCTGATCCGCTGGCTCGCCCACCCGCCGCAGGCGGTTGGCGCCTGGGTGCTTTACGGCTTTCTGGCTCTCTTGCCTCTCGACCGGGCGTCGGCCCTGGGAAGCTGGCTGCTGCATGCCATCGGTCCGCGCATGAAGGCCGACCGCATCGCAAGGCGCAACCTGAAACGGGTATTTCCGGAAAAACCGGCGGAAGAATACGACCGCATCATGGGCGGGGTCTGGCGCAATCTCGGCCATATGCTGGGCGAATGGCCGCATCTGGGCGAACTGGACGGCGCCGGCCGGATCGAGGTGGCGGGCGGCGAAATCCTG
>DAOVHN010000242.1 GCA_030671915.1 Pseudomonadota bacterium | reverse complement strand
CGCCGGGCCGCTACCATTCTCCTGACCATCCCGCTGATCCTGGTGGGGGCCACGCTCGGCCTGGTCGTCATGCAGGCCCCGTTTGGCTTTATGGTTATGCTTGGTTTTTTCAGTCTCGCCGGAATCATCATCAACAACGGGATCGTTTTGATCGATCGTATTGATCAAGAGGAACGCACCGGCAAACCCCGCTACGATGCCATCATTGACGCAAGTCTGTCTCGTTTGCGCCCAATTCTGGTGACCAGTCTGACCACGGTCCTGGGATTATTCCCGCTGATTATCTCTCAAGACCCGTTGTTTTACGGTATGGCCAGCGCTATGGCCTTTGGCTTGGGTGTCGGCACCGTTCTGACTCTGGGGGTGGTTCCCGCGCTCTATGCGGTTCTGTACAGGGTGAAACCGATCTGATTCCACGAAGGAGAAGTGAAAAACAGGGTCATGCAGGCAGGGTCAGGGTCAGGCATGCGTTAATGCGTTTTTTGACCTCTTAATACCCTGAAATATAACAATATTCATCCTTCTCCCTTGTCGAGCCATCCGGCCGGGAGCAGGTGCGGGTATGGATGTTATTGCGTTTAACATCCTGATATATAATTGAAATCGCCTGATTAACCGGATTCTGATTCATTTTCCAGCCCGGAACCGGCCGCGAATGCCTCTGAAACCCGCAGAAAACCCCTTTGCACGGGGTCGAACCCAGGGATCGGGAATCAGAGGGCATCCCGGCCATATATCCGATGCCTGTCCTGATCCCTGATGCCTGATCCCTGGCATCTGACTCCCCCTACACCCCGATGATGATCCACGGCACGTAGGTCACCAGCAACACGACCATCGCCAGGATGAGCAGGAAGGGCAGGACGGCGCGCCAGACCTCTATGACGGGCTTGTCGAAGCGGTAGGCCGAGAGGAACAGGTTGATGCCGACCGGCGGGGTCAGGTAGCCGAGTTCCAGGTTGGCCAGGAAGATCACGCCCAGATGCAAGGGGTCGACGCCGAACACCGCGGCTATGGGGAGGATCAGCGGCACCACCACGGCGATCGCCGAGAAGATGTCCATCAGGCAGCCCACGGCCAGAAGGAAGACATTCAGCGCCAGCAGGAAGACCAGCTTCGAGCCGACATTGGCCTCGACCCAGTCCGCCGCGCGCATCGGGATTTCCGCGTCCACCATATAGTTGGTCAGCCCCATGGCGACGCCCAGGATGGTGAAGACGCCGCCGATCAGGGTCACGCATTTGCGGACGCCGTCGGGCAGGCCCTTGGCAAAATCGAGGTCGCGGTGGATGACGAGGCCGACGATCAGCGTATAGACCACCGTGATGGCCGCCGATTCCACCAGCGTCGCATAGCCGCCGAACAGCCCCACCAGCACGATGACCGGCAGCAGGATCTCCCACTTGCCCTCGTTGATCGCGGCCAGCGCCTCGGCGGGGTCGAAGGGGGTGCGCGGGGTCTGCTTGGACCGGCCGATCCAGACGCCGTAGAGGCAGACCGCGCCGACCATGATGGCGCCGGGCACGATGCCGGCCACGAACATGTCGGGGATCGGCACCTGCGCGATCACCGCATAGAGGATCACCGCCAGGCTGGGCGGGAACAGCAGGCCGATCGATCCGGTCGCGGTCAACAGCCCCAGCGAGAAGCGCTCGGGATAGCGGTTCAGCACCAGAACGGGCAGCAACAGCCCGCCCAGCGCCAGGATGGTCGCACCCGACGCCCCGGTGAAGGTGGTGAAGAAGGCGCAGACCAGGGTGACCGCGATCGGCAGCCCCCCGGGCAGCCAGCCGACCAGCGCCCGGAACAGCCGCACCAGCCGCTCTCCCGCCTTGGTCTCGGCCAGCAGATAGCCGGTCAGCGTGAACAGCGGGATCGCCGGGATCGCCGACGAGGTTACGATGCGGATGGTCTCCACCGGCACGGCGGCGACCGGCACGTCCTCGCCCAAGAACAGCAGCAGCGCTGCGCCGCCGATCACCACGAAGATCGGCGCCCCCATCACGGCGGCGGCGAACAGTGCGACCACGCCAGCCCAGACCAGCCAGCCGGGGAAGACCATATAGCCGACGAAGCCGTCGTCGATGGCCATGCCGATCCCGATCAGGATCACGGTCAGCGCCGCGCCGGCGAAGGCGGCCAGCCGCACCGCCCTGTCCGTGGGCTGGAATATCAGCCGCAGGGTTATGACCAGGAAGGCCAGCGGCAGAATCGCCTCCATCGCCCAGACCGGCAGCCAGTGCCCGCCCGCGCCCATGGAAAAATCGTACTCGGATTTCACGAACTTCCAACTGGCCCAGAACAGGCCCGCCGATACGGCCGTCGATGCGGCGGCGGCCAGCAGGTCGCCGTAATGCTGGATGCGGTCGGGGAATATCTTCAGACCCGTTGACAGCGACAGATGCCGCCCCTCGCGGGTCGCCAGCATGGCGCCCAGGAAGGCCACCCATAACGTCAGATGCTGGACGAAGCTTTGCGCGCCGGGGATACCGCTGCCGGTGATGCCGCGCAGCGCCATTTCGACGACGGGCAATATGCCCATCGCCAGCAACACCGCGCCAGCCAGCAGGGATTCCCCGCGGCGGCCGAGGGCCGTAATGGCCGGCAGCGCACTCATATCAGTTGGCGGTGGCCTGTTGCTTGCGGTATTCGTCGCGCAGCGCCTCGACTCTGACGACCAGCTCGGCCGGCACGTTCGAATTCGTATAGACCACCCAGGACGCGCGCGAGACGGCCTCCCAGGCATCGGCCTGTTCGTCGGTCACGGCATGAATCGTCAGCCCGTGTTCCTGCATGACTCTGATGGCCTCGTCCTCGAAATTGCGGATCTTCTCGCGCGAATTGTCGCCGGCCTCGACGGCCGCCGCCACCACGTCGTCGCGCACTTCCGGCTTGATCTTGTTCCAGGTCTTATGCGTGACCACCGTCGCGCCGATCAGTTTCAGAACCTTCAGGTCCGTCATGTGGTTGGCCAGGCCGAACCACTGATAGGACAGCGCCGCCACGGGTGCGGCGTAGAGTGCGTCGATCAAGCCGGACTGCAGGCCGCTGAAGATCTCGGGCACCGGCAGGGGCACCACCTTCAGACCCTGCACCCTGTAGCCCTCGGCCAGCTCGGGATCGCCCGCCCAGGTGAACAATTTCTGCTTGCGCAGATCCTCTATGACGATGGCGGGTTCGCGGCTGAACAGCCGCACCCAGCCGATGTCGCCCCAGTTCAGTATCTTGTAGCCGCGCGCCTCGAACATGGCCTCCAGTTCGGGTTTCAGCGCATCTCGCACATAATCCAGCTCGCCGTCGGTCTTGAAGATCATCGGCAATTGCAGGGCCAGGATTTCCGGCACGATGATGCTCAGGCCCTCGGCGGTCAGCACCGCGCCCTGAAGCTGGCCGATCTGCATCTTGCGGACCATGTCCCGTTCGTCGCCGATCGAGCCGCCGGGATAGATGCGCACCTTGATGCGGCCGTTCGAGGCCTCGCCCCAATCGGCCGCCATGTCCTGCAGGTTCTCGAACCAGGGCGACCCCTTGGGCGCCAGCGTTCCCAGCTTGATGGTCTGCGCCGAGGCCGCGCCGCCGGCGGCGAGAAAGGCCAGTCCCGCAAAGGTCGCTACGATCCAGTTCTTCATCGAATTTTCCGTCCTGCCTGCACTTCGTTAAGCTGCTAATCGGCCAGCAGGAACAGATCGGGGATCTGCTCCTCCAGCCATTCGGCCCGCTCCTGCGCGACAACATTGAGAAGCCGGTCGTTCGGCGTCTCGTCGATATCGACCGCGCGGGCCGCCTTCAACATGGCACGAAATTCGTTAACATCCTGTTCGCCGATCGAAACCGCCTCGGCCAGCGCCAGATAGACCGAGGCGCGTTTGCCGCCCGACAGTTCCAGCGCGCGGTCGTAATGCCGGCGCGCGGCCTCGATGCTGCCGCCGGGCCGCGCGGCCTCGAAGGAGACCATGAATTCATGGGCCGAGCCCTGGCCGAAGGAATCGTCCACCTCCAGCACCCGCTCGACCAGCGAGCCGGCGGTGGGAAAATCGGCGACCAGCCCCAGATTGCCAGTATCGGCGCCCAACGCCCCGGCCCAACCCGCGCCGGCCAGGTACAGGAACGGCGCGTCGGCCGCGGTCGTTTGCGCCAGCACGGCGTCGCGGTCGGTCATCAGCCCTTCCGTGAAACCGGGATAGCGCTGCTCCAGCGCGCTAAGCGCATAATCGCGCCCGCGGATGAACAGCTTGCTGGCCCGGGATTTCAGCTTGCGGGCGGCTTTCAGGTCGTCGACCTCGACGCGGTCGGCCTCTTCCTTGATCAGAAGCGCATAGGCCAGGAAGCCCGTCGCGGTCGCTTCCAGCAGGCCCTCATGGTCCGGCGAGACTTGCAGCAGGCTCTCGTTGGTCTTCAGCCCGAAGGGGATCGCCTCCTTGATGAGCTGTGGGTCCTCGTCGGACGACCACACCCCGCCGCCGCCGCTGATCGCATCGCCGGCGTAATTGACGACCGTCTGCTTGATCGAGCATCCGCCCAGCAGCGCCGCCGCCAAGGCAAGGACAAGCAGTAATCTCATTCACTCGGTCGCGCCCGCGGGCGCCCTCCTCGATCGTTCCGGCCGATCCACCACTTTGATACGGGTCAGCCGCATTCTGCCCATGACGGATGGAAACGAAAAGCCCGCCGGATTTCCGGCCATGGCCCCATCTGGGCAGCCATATAACCCACCGCAGCCATGAATACACCCTCAATCTTGACAATCGGTGAATAATTGAACATAGTTCATTAATATATTCACGACCGCCGTATTTTTACCGAACTCTGTTGCCAGCATGGGTGGATCGCACATGATTTTGAACTTATTGAGGCATTT
>DAOVHN010000667.1 GCA_030671915.1 Pseudomonadota bacterium | reverse complement strand
TTCAGGTCGCGGGCGAATATGCCGGGCGGGTCGAAACGTTGCATCCGCGCCAGCACGTCCTCCACGCGGCCCGGGTCGCAGCCAAGCCGTTCGGAGACATCGCCGGGATCCCCGGCGAGTCGGCCGGCCTCGTCCAGCATTTCGATCAGATGCAGCCCGATGATCCGGTCCGCCTGGTCCTGGATGTCGACATTTAGCTGGCCGGTCAGATGGTCACGCAGGGTAATCGTGCCGCTGACCCGCGATTCGATGCTGTTGTCGATGTCCGAAAAGTCGGTGCGCCCGCCCGGCCCCGACGGCCCCGCGTCATATGATGCCGGTCCTGGGTCGGCGGTCGCCGGCGAGTTGCCGCTGTCCCAGACGTTGTCATAGTCGGTATCGAGTGGCGAATCCGCCTCCGCCGGCATGGAGTCCGCGTTCGCCAGCTCCATGCTGTCGGCGGGGTTGTCGGCGCCACCGTCGAGCCCGCTATCGTCGGCCGGCCCGTTCGACTCGGGGGCGGGGGCGGCATCGTCACGGTCCGCCTCGTCGCGTTCCAGAAGCGGGTTTTGCTCCAATTCTTCCTCGACATAGACCGTCAGTTCCATATTCGACATCTGCAACAGCTTGATAGCCTCCTGCAACTGCGGAGTCATTACCAGCGATTGCTGCTGTTTCAGGCTGAGGCGAAGCGACAGGGCCATGATGTCGATGCGTAACCTAGTAAACCGGAAATCCCGGTTTACAGGCTGAACCGCTCTCCCAGGTAAACCCGGCGAACCTCGTCATGCGCGACAATCTCTTCCGGCGGGCCTTCCATCAAGACAACGCCGTCATGGATGATATAGGCGCGGTCGACGATCGAGAGCGTTTCCTGAACGTTATGGTCGGTGATCAGGACGCCGATGCCACGGTCCTTCAAATGGCTGACCAGTTCACGGATTTCACCGACCGCGATCGGGTCAATGCCCGCCAGCGGTTCGTCGAGCAAAATGAAGTGCGGCCTGGAAGCCAGCGCCCGCGCGATCTCGACGCGCCGGCGTTCGCCGCCGGAAAGCGCTATCGCCGGCGTGCGCCGCAGATGGGTGATCGAGAACTCGGCGAGCAGCGCGTCGAGCATCGACTCGCGCTTGCCGGAATCCGACTCAACCGTCTCCAGGATCGCATTCAAGTTCTGTTCGACCGACAGGCCCCGGAAGATCGACGCTTCCTGCGGCAGGTATCCGATGCCCAGCCTGGCGCGGCGATACATCGGCAGGTTGGTGATGACTTCGCCGTCAAGCACGATATCGCCGTAGTCCGGCGAAATCAGCCCGGTGATGATGTAAAAGCAGGTGGTCTTGCCGGCGCCGTTGGGGCCCAGCAGGCCGACCGCTTCGCCACGCTGAACCAGCAGGCTGACATCGCGAATCACCGGGCGCTTTTTGTAGGTCTTGCCGATATTGCGGATTTCCAGGCCGGCATTCTCGGCCACCAGCGCGGGCTGGCCGGGTTGGACCGCGTCGCCGGCGCCCGCCAGGCCTGTCACGTTCGAACTTAGATCGTCGCTGTCCACGTCTGTCTCTCCCGTTACTCGAAAACCGGGTCAGTTCGGTGGCTGAACCAGCCCCTTGACGCTGCCCCCGCCGCCGATCAGGCGGCTAACGCCAGTGTTAAAATTGACCTCGGCGCATTTGCCCTTGAGCACGCTTGGCCCGCGGCGAATTTCCACGTTGCCGCACAGCGTGGCAACACCGGATTTGGCGTCGTATACAGCTTCGTTCCCCTTGGCCGAATCTTCAGGTGTCGAGATCTGCACACCGCCGATCGCCTCGACCCGGCTCAACTCCATCTTGCCGCCATCGGCAGGCTGTAAAGAGGCGCTGATTACGTCGGCGCTGATTTTCCGGTCGCCGTTTTCGGCCACCGCCCCGCCACGC
>DAOVHN010000256.1 GCA_030671915.1 Pseudomonadota bacterium | reverse complement strand
CCAGGGGGCGCTGGTACTACGGGCTGCTGATCGGAATCATGGTGGTGCTGATCCGGGTCGCCAGTTCCAGCCATCCCGACGGCGTCATGTTCGCCATCCTGTTCGGCAACATGTTCGCGCCCCTGATCGACTATATCGTCGTGTGGACGCATATCAGACGGAGGGCCCGGCGCGGTGTCTGACAGCGGTCGAAATGGGGGCTCGTGGTGGGCGCGATTCCGCGCCCTGCCGAACGACAACCCGGTGAAGACGGTAGCCATCACCCTGGCGGTGGCCCTGGCCGGGTCCGTCCTGGTCGCCGGTTCCGCGGTTCTGCTAAAGCCGCTGCAACTGGCCAACAAGGAGGCGGAGCGCCGGGCGCATATCGCGGAAATCGTAGGGCAGTTGCCGGATGCCGACGAAGTCCAGGTGGACGCGCGGGTCGTCGACCTGGCAACCGGCGACTATGTCCCATCCATCGATCCCTTCCAATACGACCAGCGCCGGGCGGCGAAGGACCCTGACCAGAGCGTCGAAATCCCCGACGAGGAGGACATTGCGGGGCTGCGCCGGCGGGCGCGCTTCGCAACCGTCTATCTGGTCCGGCAGGCAGGCGAGACGAGACTGGTGATCCTGCCGGTGCGGGGCCGCGGCTTCGGGTCCATGCTGTACGGTTATCTGGGCCTGTCCGGCGACACGAACACAGTGGCAGGCCTTAGCTTCTACGAGCATGCCGAGACGCCAGGGCTCGGCGCACTCATCGACGCTCCGGAATGGAAGAATCAGTGGCGCGGTAAGGCGGTTTGGGATGGGCCTGTTCTGATGCTGGGCGTGGGCGCGGGGCGCGTCGAGCCGGGTTCGCTGGAGGCGAAGTACCAGGTCGACGGGTTGACCGGCGCGACCTGGACGGCGCAAGGCGTCACCAATCTCCTGCATTACTGGCTGGGGGAACATGGTTATGGCCCCTATCTGGAAAAGCTGAAGCAGCGGGGAGGCTGAGACATGGGCAACGGCATGACCAGGGCTCTTGTGGCGCCGCTGGTCGGAAACAATCCGATTACATTGCAGATCCTTGGCATCTGTTCCGCGCTCGCGGTGACCAAGACCCTGGCGACCGCCCTGGTCATGTCGGCGGCGGTGATCGCCGTGCTGACCCTAGCGAATGCTTCTATCAGCCTTATTCGCAACCATATGCCGCGCAATGTCCGGCTGATCATCCAGATCACCATCATCTGTTCGCTGGTGATCGTCGTGGATCAGATTTTGAAGGCTTACGCCTACGGGTTCAGCAAGCAGCTTTCCGTGTTCGTCGGACTGATCGTCACCAACTGCATCATCCTGGGGCGCGCCGAATCCTTCGCCATGAAGAACAGCGTCGGGCTGAGCGTTATGGACGGCTTGGGGAACGGCCTCGGCTACGGCTGGATATTGATAACCGTCGGCGCGATCCGCGAGTTGCTGGGAACGGGAAAGCTGCTGGGCCAGGTGGTCCTGCCAACGGCCGCCGACGGAGGATGGTTCGAACCGCTCGCCCTCATGCTGCTGCCTCCAAGCGCGTTCTTCATCATCGGCTTCCTGATCTGGGCCATAAGGACGTGGCGGCCTGCACAGGTTGAAACCACCGAATTCCAGGCCCAACCGGTGCCCGAGGCGGGGGGCGAATGATGGCGGGATATCTGACTCTCTTCGTCCAGGCCGCTTTCGTCGAGAACCTCGCGCTTTCGTTCTTCCTCGGCATGTGCATGTTTCTGGCGGTCTCCAAGCGCATGGATACGGCGCTTGGACTGGGGCTGGCCGTGCTCGTCGTCCAGTCCATCACGGTTCCGCTCAACAACCTGATTTACGGCTACCTGCTGCGCGAGGGAGCGCTGGCCTGGGCCGGGCTGGGCGATGTGGACCTCAGTTTCCTGGCACTCATCAGTTTCATCGGCGTCATCGCGGCAATGGTTCAGATCGTCGAGATGACTCTCGAGCGCTATTTTCCCGCGCTGCATCAGGGTCTCGGGATCTATTTGCCGCTCGTCACCGTCAACTGCGCCATCCTCGGCGGTTCGCTGTTCATGGTCGAACGCAACTACACATTTCCCGAGAGCGTGGTTTACGGGTTCGGCACCGGTTTCGGGTGGGCCGTGGCCACCTGTATCCTGGCCGGCGTCCGGGAAAAACTGAAATACAGCGACGTCCCCGAAGGATTGCAGGGAATGGGCATCACCTTTGTGGTGGTAGGGCTGATTTCGCTCTGTTTCATGGGGTTCTCGGGGATTCACCTGTGATGAAAGACGGCATATCGGGACAATACCAAGGAGCGTTGATAATGATTCATTTGACCGGCTTCCCTTGCCCGCTCGTCAGGAGCGGTTCGCGCCGTGGTGTTTGCGCACCACAAGCGGACCGCAACGCCGCGATCGGTCAGGGGAAGCCGGCCTTCGGTGGCGCGCGGCGGCCCGTCGGGTGCGTTGCAGCCCGGGGGCATCGCGCCGCGGGCCGCGCCTGCCCGGCGGGCCGCCGCGCGCCATCAAATGGGGCATTATCAACGCTCCTTGGTATGAGGCCATAGAATGTTGGAAATCGGCCTGGGCGTAGCGCTTTTCACCACCATCGTACTGGTTCTGGTGCTGGTGATTCTGTTCGCCCGGTCGAAGCTGGTGGCGACGGGCGAGGTCGACGTCATTGTCAACGAATCCCGGACGATAAGAACGCCGGTCGGCGGAAAGCTGCTGGATGTTCTGGCCGACGCCGACATTCTGGTGCCCTCGGCCTGCGGCGGGATGGGCACCTGCGGGCAATGCCGGGTTCAGGTCCTCGAAGGCGGCGGGGCCGTTCTTCCCACGGAGAGGACGCATATCACCAAGCGCGAGGTCGCCCAGGGTGAACGCCTGGCCTGTCAATTAACGGTCAAGCAGGAGATGGCGGTCCGGGTTCCCGACGAGGCATTCGGGGTGAATCAATGGGAATGCACGGTTCGCTCGAACGACAATATCGCGACATTGATCAAGGAACTGGTGCTGGACCTGCCGCCCGGCGAGGTCATTGACTTCCGCGCCGGCGGTTATGTCCAGGTCACCTGCCCGCCCTACCGCCTCCGCTTCTCCGATTTCGACATCGGGGCCGATTACAGTGGCGAATGGGACCGGTTGCGTCTGTGGCGATACGGGGTCGGGACCGATCGACCCGCGACCCGTGCCTATTCAATGGCCAGCTATCCGGAAGAAAACGACATCGTCATGCTGGATGTCAGGGTCGCCATCCCGCCCCCCGGGGCCCCCGACAACGTGCCGCCGGGTATCGTGTCGTCCTATATGTTCGGTCTCAAACCGGGGGACGAGGTGACGGTATCGGGACCCTACGGCCAATTCTTCGCCACCGATACCGACAATGAGATGATTTTCGTCGGCGGCGGCGTCGGCATGGCGCCCATGCGTTCGCATATCTTCGATCAGCTGAAGCGGCTGAAGTCGAAACGGAAGATCACATTCTGGTTTGGGGCGAGGAACTCACGTGAGATATTGTACCGCGAGGAATTCGACCGGCTTCAGGCGGAGCACGACAATTTCCAGTGGTTCGTCGCCCTTTCGGACCCGGACCCGGAGGAGGACTGGAAGGGAATGACCGGTTTCATCCACGAGGCGCTCTACGAGCACTATCTGAACGATCATCCCGCGCCCGAGGATTGCGAATATTACCTTTGCGGCCCGCCGATGATGATCCGGGCGGTCATGAATATGCTGGACTCCCTGGGGGTCGATCCCGACAATATCTTTTACGACGACTTCGGAGGGTGATCGATGGTTTCCGTTTTCACCAGACGCGACGTCATTCTGCAGGCACAACGCCTGGCCCTCGCGACGCCATTCCTCAGCCTGATCGCCTGCGACGGGGGCGGCCGAAGACAGACGGAGCTGTCCGGCGCCACCATGGGCACAACCTACAGCGTCAAGATTCCCCGCCTGCCGAAGGGCGTGGAGCGCCAGGTGCTGGAACGGGACATCGCCGCCATTCTCGAGACCGTCAATGCGCAGATGTCGACCTACCGGCCGAACTCGGAGCTGTCCCGCTTCAACGCCGGCGAATCCGCATTCTGGGCGGTGGTCTCGCCCGATACGCTGGCCGTGGTCGATGAAGCGCTGCGCGTCAGCCGGCTGTCGGGCGGCGCCTTCGATCCGACGATCGGCCCGCTGGTCGACCTCTGGGGCTTCGGCCCCGGCAGCGGCCCTCAGGCGATTCCGTCGCGGGCCCGGATCGAGGCGATCCTCCCTGCGACCGGTTACCGTCATGTCAGGACCGCGGCTTCGCCGCCCGCCCTGGGCAAGGATCGACGCGACATCCGGGTCGATCTTTCCGGCATCGCCAAGGGTTTCGGTGTCGACAAGGTTGCCGAACATCTGGAACGGGTCGGGGTCGACTATTACCTCGTCGAAATCGGCGGCGAGCTGCGCGGCCGGGGATACAACGCACAGGGCAGCGTCTGGCGCGTCGGCATAGAAAGGCCCGCCGCGCTGGGCACCGTGCAACGGGTTGTCCGTCTTGGCGGACAGGGGCTGGCGACTTCTGGCGATTACAGGATTTTCTTCGAGCGTGACGGCACGCGCTATTCGCATATTCTCGATGCGCGCGACGGCCGTCCCGTCGATCACGGTCTTGCCTCGGTTACGGTCATCGCGCCGACGGCCATGCAGGCGGATGCATTGTCGACGGCGCTGATG